>JANMSP010000153.1:0-8346 GCA_031389475.1 Pyrinomonadaceae bacterium | reverse complement strand
TCGAAGCCGACGAACCTCGCACTATCTCTCCCTTCGACGGTCTCTCACTGTTAGACCTAATCGTAAAAACTGGAATCGCCGAGGCCATCACCGGCCAACTCGGTGCATTAAAGGGCAACAAAGAAGCCGTCGCAGAAACGATTGAGAATAATGTTAGGAGCAAAATCATCAGGGAAAACCTTAATGACCCGGAATTCTACGCGAGAATGTCGGAACTCTTGGGCGAGCTAATTAAGGCTCGGAAAGAGAAAGCCCTAGATTATGAAGAATACCTAAAACGTATAGCTGAGATTGCGAAAATGGTGAATTTGGGGACGACTTCTGATGCGCCGGAGGAACTTAACACCCCAGGCAAACGAGCACTCTATAATAATTTGCGTCAAGACGAGGATCTTGCGTTACGACTCGACCGAAAGATCAAGGAAGTCCGTCCGGACGGATGGCGCGGCGTTCAACCGAGGGAACAAGTTATCAAGCAAGGGTTGTATGAGATTCTTGCTGACGAACCAGAAGTTGAACGTATTTTTACCATCGTCAAAGCGCAGTCTGAATACTAATGCTGGCACAAATAAGACTTGGCGAAATCACCATCGATGTGATCCGGAAAGACATCAAAAATATACACCTCAGCGTTTACCCGCCAACGGGCAGGGTAAAAATATCAGCACCCTCGCGAATGAATCTCGATACAATTCGCGTGTATGCGGTTTCTAAAATAGGTTGGATTAAGAAGCAACAGAGCAAACTTCGCGATCAGGAAAGGGAAACGCAGCGCGAATATGTTTCGCGGGAAAGTCACTATTTTATGGGCAAAAGATACTTGCTTAAGATAACCGAGACGGAATTAGTTCAAACCGTTGTCTTAAGACATCGAGAGATCGAATTAGTTGTCCGAAGGGGTGCGGATTTAAAACAAAGACGACAACTGATGGAGGATTGGTACAGAAAACAACTTAGGAAGAAGGCTGGCAGGTATATCTCTTTCTGGGAAAAACAGATGAATCTGAAAGTCGCAGAATTTGGCATTAGGAAAATGAGAACGAAGTGGGGAAGCTGCAATCGCGAAGCAAAACGCATTTGGCTTAATCTTGAATTGACTAAGAAACCAAAAGAGTGCCTAGAGTACATTGTCGTTCACGAAATGGTACACCTAATGGAGCGAAGTCACGGACTAAGGTTTATGGCTCAGATGGATAAATTCCTCCCGCAGTGGCGACAATACAAGGATGAGTTAAATCGATTGCCAATTGGACATATCAACTGGCAATATTAATTCTGAAATCATTCGGCGCTCTCTAATATTTAGATACTATTTCGAAAGTCGTGTGGTTAAGGCAGTGCCAACCACCCGACTTAAATCTGAGAATAGAGCATTCATTCAGAAAATTCGACTCTCCGTTCTTCAACTATTTTCAACGGAAATCCCCATTTAAGTTAAAACTCGCCCAATAGTACGGTTCGTGCATGCTGCTGGATTTGTTTTTGATCATCTCCCGTGAGGCGTTCTGTATCGCTTCTGCTGATGACGAGCCCTGTATGTACGATTTGTAAAATGCGGTAGAGAACGTTTTCGTCAATTTGTCATCCGCTTCCCACTGAGCGGAGATCACCGTTGTCGCGCCGGATCCCATCATCCCCCATGCAAGGCTAACCAACCCTTCGCCGCTCAGGACGTTGTTCGTATCACAGGATGCAAGGAATACCAGACTTCCGTTTTTTAATTTGATGCTCGAAAGATCCTCGACAGTCAGGCGGCCGCTGTTCTTGCCCATTTCCTTGAAACCCAGGAACGAATCTAATGGCCGGTCGTTATCTGCCTGGGCATGCATTGAGAAATGCAACATGTCCGACCTGTCCGAAAGCCGCCGAAAATCGGCCACCGTTGCATTCAGTATTGGTTTAGATTCGAAAAGCCGGGAAACATTTGCCGCCTCGGAATTTACGAATCTGAGGTATCGGTCGTTAAACGACGGATTCGCAAATGCATGAAGTGTCCGGCGAACAGGTTTCTGACTCTTTAACTGCTCAGCAAGTATTGAAACGGACGGCGCGTAGCTGATGGTTTTCTCCTCGATCAAATACTTTTCGCCGTCAGGGCTAAGGGCCTGAAATGGTATTCTCCAAAGATGTTTGTCGGGAACAAGAAGGAGATGCCGCGCCGAAACATTTAAAGGCTTCAGTAACTTGTCATATAGTCGTTTGCCGTCGCGCTTAAAAAAGATGAGATCCTTGACTTGCTGCTCGGTCTTCCTGACGTCCGTTTCGATGTCATGTTCGGACGCAGGAAGGTAAATAGATTGGACCGGTTTATCTTTTTCCCACACAAATGCCAGAAGCCGGTTGTCCATTGTAAACAGGTAAGAAATAATTGCCGTGTCGCGTAGAGCGTCGTTGCTATTTAATTGCGAAAAATCCAGGGTCGGCAGTTTTACCTCGTGTGTCGCGTTTGTGATCAGAGTTTCATGTTTGCCAATCTCTGTTGCGAATTTTGGATCGTCGATGACCTTAAGCGAAAGCTCTTCCAGCGCCCGCCGGGCCTCGGGTGCTATCGTTAAAGTAGTTCTTGTAGGCCCATTTATCCTATCCTTTAAAAGCCGGGCCTTCAGATAGTCGGACGATTCGAAAGCCTCCGAAGGGCGTTCAAGTTTGATTTGCGCCTGCAGACGATAGGCATCGTGAAATACCTCCAGCAGACCAAGCGTTAGATCCTTGTTATTCGAAATTCGAATTTCCTCAATGACGGAGAGGACCTTTTCCAAATGTTCCGTGGATTTGCTGGTCTGGCCAAGGTGGAAATATGCCCTCGCGAAGGATATGTGGATCCTCGGCAGCTCGTCGCGAAAATTGTTCGCAAGCGTCAATTCCAGCAAACTGTTATTGAGCTGGATCACCTGTTCCCATTCCTTGTTTCTTTCGGCTATAGTTATCTTCCAGTTTGGAAGAATAAAATCCGATGTGTTCTTTCTTTTCTCTAACTCGCTAAAAAGGATTTCTGATGCTTCCCTTTGACCAGTAAAGGCCGAAATTATTGCTTTTCCAAGCGTAGTTTCGAATAAAAATTCTTTGTCTTGATCAAGGTTTTCCAATTGTTTTAAGTAGACTGACGCTTCCTCGAGGTCGCCATCGTAAAGTGCAATCAGAAGTAGGGAAGCCAAAAAGTTTCGCGCCTGATAAGTGTTATTGGAATTGAGGGAAAGCTTCAATCCTTCTTTCCGTGCAGCGAGCGCTTTGTGATTTTGTCCCGTCGCGCTCAACAAGGTTGCCGCCTCGAACAGCGACTGACGGTATCTGTGTTTAAAGCGGGAGCGTGTTGCCGCCGATACAAACTTGTTCGAATATTCCAGCGCCTTCGGATAGTTTGATTTTGCTGACCATGCGAGCGATAAGAACCGGTATGCGTCCAATCGGACAGAACTAATCGGCTGCGTTTCTGACATTCTCTCGGCCTTCTCTAACCAGATGATGGCTGACCAATCATGTCCAGCGCTGAACATTATTCTGCCTACGCTAATGTAGAACCTTGCACGGATATCCGGGTCGCGGGGCGCGGTCGCCAAGGCTTTTTTCGATTGCTCCAGTGCCTTTGAATAGTCATGCCGAGAACGAAAGACATCGGATAGGCGAAGACGTGCCTGAGCCTGCTGATATTGATTTGATTCTAGGGATAAAGGAAGCTTAAGCGACTTTATGATCGTCTTTTCCGCTTCAGTATAGTTTGCGAGGGCGATCTGAGACTGCGCAATTACGTCCAGAGCTGCACGCTTGTAGCGTTGGCCAATCCCCGTCTTTTCGAGAACAGTTTCAGCCAGACCAATTGCCTTCAAATAGTTCCCAGCGTCAAACTGTATTTGGGCGTGATCGAGTTCCTTTGCCGGACTTTGACCCTGACCCGAGACGGTCAGAAGGCATGCAACACAAAGCAACAGACCAGATACCAGTACCTGGTCTATTGCCCTGTATCGCAACAAACAGCGATATTGCCTAGCTATGCCGCGGCTTGTCGCTGCGCTTTTAAACATCCCGAACGGTTTCATGAAAAGTCCCAGCCCACTTAATTGTCAGCGGGGCCGACAGTTGCCGTTATCATCTCGTTCCGTTGGCCGACAGGTTGTACATTGCCGCAGCGGACAGCTGCCCCCCTCAAGCAAGGAGATCGCCTGTTCAATGGCGTACCCCAACAGGCCAGTAACGTTATATGAGCTAAATCCAGTAGCAAAAATATTGCTGACAAGCAGTGATGAAAGCAATAATGTGTAAACAACTCTTTTGACTTTTTTCATTTATTTCCTCCTTATCTGTTTTCTTAAGAATTCATACATAGCCGCAGTGACGTAACGGCTTCCGACGCCGTGCCCCGCCTCATTGTCGTATATGAACCAGACTTCGGTCCCCTGGTCCTGTAATTGGGACTTGAGACCAACCACGTCCCTTTCGGGAACTCTTTCATCGCGCTTGCCGCGTGTTAGGAACAGCGGCGTCCCATTCCAGCGGGATACGTTATTCAATGGTGAAAGATCGTCCAGCTTTTTCATCAATGATTCGTCTTTCGGGTCGCCGTATTCGTTTATTGCGAATTCGTCGATCCAACTTTGACTTAAATAACCCCTGACCGAAACCATCGGGTACTCAGCCAGAACAGCTTTGATCCGATGTGGTTCTTGCAGGGCCGCTGAGAGCGCGATAAAACCGCCATAACTTTCTCCGCGTACAATAATCCGGTCTGAATCAAGCTCAGGTTGCTTTTCAATCCAGTCGAGCAGCGAACGGATATCCTTTACCGGGTCACCCCGTTTTTCCTTATTGTCGGCATCCAGAAATTCTTTGCCGAAGCCAGACGACCCTCGAATATTCGTGCGAATGATTGCAATATTAAGGTTTGAGGAGAGTCTGATATCTTGTGAATTGAAGAACGGCTTATCGAGAATTTGGGGTCCGCCGTGAATATCGATAAGAACCGGCGACTTCTTCGCACCTGCCTTCGGTCGAACGATGTAGCCCGATATTTCTTTCTGGTCGAAGGACTTCCACTTGATAATTTCAGGCGAGGCGACTTTATTCTCGAGTGACGCGGGCAATTTCTCTTTCGTCCAATTTGTCACTACCTTCGAGTCAAGGTTGAAAGACTGAATTGATGCCGGTTTTCCTATGTTTTCTACGTTTTACACTACCTCGGTATTGGTTATCCATCGCGTGTGCCAAACAACGTAGGTATTCGGAAAGAAAGGCGGAAGCTCTTTCGTCGAATGATCGTTTCTTAACCTAAAGATGCGCAAGTGATCAATGCCATCACGCGTTTCTTGAATAAGCAGGTGCTTTCCGTCCGGGGCAATCTTGGTGTCATTAATGTTCAATAGGCTCGCTGGAAGATCCAGCTGTGCTAGTTTTCCAGACCTTAAATTCATGGAAAGGATGCATGGATTCATTTTACAGAAATCATTTCCCTCGGTTGCCCACAGAACCTTGTCCCCTGCGAAAAAGCCTTGCGGACAATTGCCTTTATCATCGACTGGCGTCAATTTATCTGCCAAGGTATCGAGTAAATAAAGACTCTGGTTGGTAGAAGACTTCCAGTACTTTAAAAGTATCCGATATTCCTGCGAATCCAAGACCTCCCAAACCCCTTTCAATTCAGTTGTGAAGCACTTTTCAGTTTGGAAATCATAACGGCACAATGAGCTCCTCTTTAAATCGTAGTCAGCGCGAATGTAGTATAAGGAATCGCCCCTTTTGCTCCAGGCAAACGAATCTATGGACTCATCCTTGCCCCGAAGGGTAGTGAGTTTGACAGAGGTTTGCTTCGCAACATCATACAAAAAGAGCTCAAAATTATCCTCGTCTTGCTGATCTGACGAAAATGCAAAAGCTTGACCATCCGGTCGCATCCTTACCGAACTAGGCACCACCTTTTCAATCAGCTTTACCGGCTGAGATAGCGGAGAATTTAGTAGATAGATGTTGTTCGTCTGATCGGTTACGAGCAGGCGTCGATTTCGTCGATCGGCGTCCCAAATGAGATTGCTTCTTATAGATGCGGGGTCATAAAAAAGGTGATCGACATCAGACTTCTTTATAGGCGGAACTCCTTCAACCTGAAATGAATCCGGCACGGGAAAGAGATCATTGTTCTGCGACAGAACCGGGCCCACAAGAGAGATCGTTAAAACCACCTTCATGGCGTAATTGAAAACCGCCCTCTTACTATAGATCAGTGTCCTTTTGCTCATCTTCGATATTCGCCTCCCACGGTGATTACTGGTCCATCAAGCAGCGAGTATCTGCTTTTGCACTGCTTTTCCGCACTTTTTGATTTGATTGTAAATCCCTGGCGGAGAATTTTCGGGCATCGACACTCAGGGTCTTGCCATCCTCGAGAGTGATGACGATTTTCCATTTATAACTCTTTTTTGGATCGAGCGTTTTTTTCAATATGTAAGACGTGTCTTTGTCAGTTTCGTATTCATCGATCAATATCTCGTCGTCATCAGAAATATAGAGGTTATATTTCGTCGCATTCGGAACCGTTTCCCATTTTAGTTGAAGGTTAGATTCAGCGGAGCCAAGTTGCATCCCAAACGTTCTTTCGATGCCACATTTCGTCATAGCACCCCTCGTGGACGAGATATTGGTGTTAGCTCTTCTCGCAGGTGCCCGCCTTCCTTCTGCGGTTCTTAAGTCTTCCGTAGAGCGTGAATCCCTCCGGTTCGGGAATTGTGGGCCGACCGGTGACACGGTCGGCGGCTCATTATGAGGAACATCACTTTTCGGGGGAGGAGGAAGCACGATTCTCCGCGAATCAGTTTGGTCGGCGCCCCAAGAAACCGGAACCTCAATTTCGATGCTTTTAGCCACGTCGTTTTCGACACCCGTTTCCTTTGAAACAGTAGAGAGAATCAAAAGGGCCAGGCTCAATATGACAACCAGGGAACCAGTACTCCAAGCTAAGCTTCGAGGTTTACTAAAAAGCTTGGCGAACTTTCGAATGGTCGAATCTGTCGAAAACGGTTCTAACCGGTCGTACGCTTTTTCGTTCATTACTGCCTTCCAAAAACCATCCAGAACCGGCAAGGGAAGCAGTCCCCGGCAATTAACGCACCCGAGCAAATGACTGCCGATCTCGCGCGATTCGCGTTCGGGTAGTCTGCAGGCAGTGAACGCCGCAATTTGAATATCTGTTAAATGCTCCGATGGATTCATTTTCTTTTCAAGGTTTCGAGTTTTACCCGGGCGTCGTACCTTGCTTTCTTAATCGAACCTGCTGTTGAAGATGACCTTTTCAGGAGGCCATAACATTCCATGCCTTTAGCAATCTCTGCGTCTGTTAACGGCAACCGATTGCGAATGTCGTACCAATGGCTTTTGCTGAATTCCAGCATCTTAGCCAATTCGTTTTCGGAGATACCGCTTTGCAGAAAATAAATGATCAGTTCTTGTGAGTGAAGCAACAAGGCTCGACGTTGTCGAAGTGACAGGTGGCAAATTTCTTGCCACACTCGATGAATAAGTGAGAAAACTTCGATTTCCGTTTGTCCCTCAACGGAAGCCTCCTCGATTTCCGCAACCGTTTCAAGCGGTACATTCTTCGCGTTCTTGCTGCCCGAGAAATGCCGGTTGACTTCGTTATAGGCGGTTCGTGCAGCGAAAGAGCTCCACTCCTCACCGGACATTTTCTCACTCTTTTCCTGGTGTTTTGTACGCCAACGCCAGAGCCTGAGTGCTGCCTCCTGCACGACATCTGATTGTTTTGTTTGATCAAGGTTCGACCGGCGTCGCCCCACAATTCGCCGAATGATCGGCAAAGCGGCGAGAAAGGAGTTTTCGGACGACTTCGCACCGGTAGTATCTGCGGCTGAAGCAGCATGTCCGTCTTCCTCCCTCTGCGGGAATTCTTCTAACAGGGAGTCGATCATTCCGTCTCCTAAACGGATCATCCATCGCTTCCAAGCGACGGTTCTACAGACTCTTCGCCAATGTAAAACCTGACGGAGAGTAACCTCGTGTCTTTTCGCGGGTTTTTATAACTAGACACGCAATTCTTCGGCTATGGGTTTTCGTGAGTCTTACTGCAGGAAAACGCAGCCGGAGTTATCAGATTAAGTAAATTTTGCATCAGTAAAATAAAATTAGTCAAATGTTAAATACTCCAATCGATACCAGGAACGTCGAACTTCTCGCAGCTTTCGATTTTCTCGATCTGTGCCTTCTCGGTGAAACAGGAACAGGCAAAACTCATACCGCAAAGCTTATTCACGATTTAAGCCCGAGAGCAAGAATGCCATTTGTTGCGGTTAACTGCGCCGAACTTACGCCATCGATCATTGAAGCGGAACTTTTCGGCTACGAGAAAGG
>JANMSP010000283.1:0-4650 GCA_031389475.1 Pyrinomonadaceae bacterium | reverse complement strand
CGCCTTTTTACTCGATAGTTCCGGCCGTGGTCCTGCCGTTCGGTATTTTCATTGCGACATCTGCCGCTATTATTGCCAGCCAGGCTTTGATTTCGGGCAGCTTCACCCTCATCGGAGAGGCGATACGCTTAAGCTTCTGGTCGCGCCAGCGAATAGTTTACCCTACCGATTTTCGAGGTCAGCTCTATATTCCGCAAATCAATTGGCTTTTGATGGCCGGCTGTATTTTCATTGTCTTGTACTTTGGTGAATCGAAGTATATGGAAGCCGCTTATGGTTTGGCGGTCACGCTGACAATGCTGATGACGACGATTTTGATCGGTGTTTACATGTATTCGCGCCGCTGGCCAAAACCGCTCGTGATCCTTCTAACCGGAATTTTTCTAACGGTTGAACTTTCATTCCTGATCGCGAATCTCGAGAAATTTCCGGAAGGCGGGTGGATCACCGTTGCGGTCGGCTTTGTACTTTTTGCAATTATGTGGCTCTGGTTTCACGGCAGGAAACTACGAAGTTCCTTGATAGTTATGGAAAAAACCGAGCCTTTTTTCCAAACGCTGGCTGAGCTCAGCAACGATACAACTTTACCGCAATACGCTACTCATCTGGTTTATCTGACCGCGTCGGATTCGCCGAAGAAACTAGAGCAGGAAACGATTGTTTCGGTTCTGGAAAAAATGCCGAAGCGGGCCGACGTCTATTGGTTTATGCATATCAAAACGGACACTCACCCGTTCACGATGAAATATAAAGTTGAGACTCTGGCCAAAGAGGACGTTTACTTTCTCACTTTTACGCTCGGTTTTCGGATCGAGCCGCGTGTTAACTATTTCTTTGAGCTCGCGCTGAAGGAGATGGAGGAAAACGGTGAAGTGACGACGACGAGCCGCCATCCGGCCCTCGAAAAACATAATGTGCAGGGCGATATCAGGTTTGTATTGCACAGCTCTTTTTTGAGTTATGAGAACGACTTGCCGTTCAAGCAGAACTTTATAATGCGCTCATACTATTTCCTGCGGCGCTGGTTTAGCATTCGCGAAGAAGAGGCATACGGCTTAGACGCGAGCAACGTCGTAACCGAAAAAATACCGATCGTGGTAAGTGAGCCGAAGAACGTGAAACTGGAGCGGGAAATATAGGTCCGAGTTGTTGAAAGGAATAATATGAAGGAAGCAGTAATTGTATCGGCCGTGCGAACGGCTGTTGGGAAGGCTCCGAAGGGCACGCTTAAGAATACGCGGCCGGATGATCTAGGTGCGACGGCAATTCGGGAAGCGGTTAATCGCGTTCCGAATCTCGATGTCTCGCAGATCGACGACGTGATTATGGGCTGCGCGTTTCCGGAGGCGGAGCAGGGAATGAATGTCGCGCGAACGGCGATGATCGCGGCGGGTTTGCCGGTCGAAACGAGCGCGATGACTGTTAATCGCTATTGTTCATCGGGCTTGCAGACGATTGCTTTGGCGGCCGACCGGATCAGGACGGGCGGAGCGGATGTGATCGTCGCGGGCGGGCTTGAGACGATGTCGATGATACCGATGGGCGGAAATGTCGTGCGGCCGAATCCGGCGTTGGTCGATTCGTATCCTGATTATTATCTGAATATGGGTTTGACGGCGGAGAATCTGGCGAGGAAATACGAGATCACACGCGAGCAGGCGGATGAATTTTCTCTGCAATCGCATCAAAAAGCAGCGGCGGCGATCCAATCTGGGAAGTTTAAGGACGAGATCGTGCCGATGACCATTTTTGTCGATGAACTCGATGAAAAAGGACGCGTCCGCCGCAAGGAAGTAGTTTTCGAAACGGATGAAGGGCCGCGATATGACGCTTCGGCGGAAGGCTTTGCCAAGCTCAAACCCGTGTTTCACGTCAAAGGAACTGTAACTGCGGGAAATGCTTCGCAAATGTCTGACGGCGCGGCGGCGACGGTTGTGATGTCTTTGGAAAAGGCTAACGAGCTTGGGCTGACGCCGCTTGCGAGATTCGTTTCGTTCGCAACCGCCGGATGTTTGCCGGAAGAAATGGGCATCGGGCCGGTTTATGCGATACCGAAGGCGTTGAAACTCGCGGGGCTGACGCTCGATCAGATCGACATTATCGAACTCAACGAAGCTTTTGCCGCGCAGGGTTTGTCGGTGATGAAAATGCTGGAAATGAATCCCGACAAGGTGAATGTGAATGGCGGAGCTGTCGCACTCGGCCATCCTTTGGGATGCACTGGAGCGAAATTAACGGCCGCTATCTTACAGGAAATGAAACGCCGAAACGCTCGCTACGGAATGGTCACAATGTGCGTCGGCGGCGGAATGGGCGCGGCGGGGATTTTTGAAAGATTAGATTAATGCAGATAATTTGCCACGAATTTCACGAATTACACAAATGTAATCCGATTCGTGAAATTGGTGTAATTCGTGGCTAACGAAGATTTTAGGAGCAAAACCATTGGATGCACAAATGGAAAAGGAATATATCAAAGGCGGAGAGTTTTTGATCGCGGATCAGACTTCGGCGGAGATCTTTACGCCGGAGGATTTTACCGACGAGCAGAAGATGATCGGTGAGACGACCCGGGAATTTGTCGATAATGAGATTCATCCGCAGCTACCGGCGCTTGAAAAGCATGGATGGGACATTGCCCGTGATCTGGTGCAGAAGGGTGGTGAGCTTGGGCTGCTCGGTGCAACCATTCCGGAGGAATACGGTGGGCTTGGGCTTGATCAGACGACCGGTGCGGTGATCGCCGAATACATCGGGCGTGCCGGCGGCTTCGGAACTACGTTTGGGGCGCAAACATCGATTGGGCTTCTGCCGATTCTTTATTTCGGCTCGGATGAGCTAAAAGAAAAGTGGATACCTGGGATCGTTTCGGGCGAGATCATTACCGCCTATTGCCTGACCGAAAGCGGTTCGGGGTCGGATGCTCTGGGCGCAAAAACGACAGCAAAATTGAGCGAGGACGGAACTAGCTACACGCTGAACGGCGAGAAGATGTGGATCACGAACGGTGGTTTCGCTGACGTGTTCATTGTCTTTGCTAAGGTTGATGGTGAGAAGGAAAAGTTTTCGGCATTCGTCGTCGAACGCAGCGAGAACTGCCGTCCCGGAGCTGAAGAGCATAAGATGGGAATCAAGTCGTCATCGACCACCGCGATTATCTTGTCGGACTGCAAAATTCCGGCTGGCAACCTGATCGGCAATGTCGGTGACGGTGCGAAGATCGCGTTTAATATTCTTAATGTTGGGAGATTCAAATTAGGTGCGAGCGTTACAGGCGGTGCGAAGCTTGCTTTGCACGAAGCGATCCGCTATGCCAACGAACGTCATCAATTCGAAAAACCGATCTCTTCATTCGGTGCCATCAAGCACAAGTTAGCCGAGATGGCCATCAAAACCTGGGTTGCAGAATCGATCACATATCGCACGGTCGGGATGATCGATGCCTTGATCGGCGACGGCGCGGACAATGCGAAGAAATTACAGTCAATTGAGGAATACGCGGTCGAATCTTCGATCAATAAGGTGGCGTGCTCGGAAGCTTTGGATTACGTAGTCGATGAAATGGTGCAAATCTACGGCGGCTACGGCTATTCAGCGGATTATCCCGCTGAAAAGGCTTATCGCGATTCACGAATCAACCGTATCTTCGAAGGCACGAACGAGATCAATCGCCTTCTGATTCCCGGACAACTGATGAAACGGGCGATGAAGGGCAGGCTTGGGCTTTTGCAGGCCGGGAAAGCTTTACAGGATGAGATCTTAAACCCGCAAATGTCGTTTGATGAAGACAGCGGATTGCTTGTGGCCGAGACAAAACTGGCGAAAAATGCGAAAAAGATCGCACTAATGATTGTAGGGACGGCGGCGCATAAATACATGATGAAGCTTGCCGACGAGCAGGAAATTCTGCTCAATGCGGCGGATATCATCATGGACGCGTATCAAATGGAAACGGCCATTTTGCGTGCAAAGAAAATGGCCGAAAAAAATGGCGAAGAAGCCGCTGCACGTCAGATCGACATGGTTGGGATCTTTTGTAACGACGCGATTCAACGCATCGACGCGGCGGCAAAGAATACCATCGCGGCTATGAGCGAAGGCGATGATATGCGAACGCTGCTGGCCGCGTTGAAACGATTTACTAAAAATAATTCGCCGATCAATACGATCGCGGCCCGACAGCGGATTGCAGACACTTTGATTCAGGCGAATAAATACACTTTTTAATTTTTGCAGACGTTCTGAGTTCAAGCTTTAGCTTGTCTTAGGGTTCGATCAGAAGACAAGCTGAAGCTTGAACTCAGAACAGGAAAAGTTTGGACTGGTCCGAAACATTTTGTTTCGGACTTTTTATTTTGCGGCAATACCGTTTCGTCATAACCCAAAATTCCCGGAAACAGTTTCTCGCCAGAACGCAGTTTACCGATCAAATTCGCCCGCAATTCATCCTTCACCGACTGCGATGCATACCCGCTTGCTTTCAATTCCCCTAGTGTTCGTGAGTTTTCCATATGGAAATAATTTCCCCTTATTCTTGAAATCTCTATAAAATCTATTTTCCGTCTTTTGCCCCAAAATAAAAAGTCCGAAACAAAATGTTTCGGACCAGTCCAAACTTTTCCTGTTCTGAGTTCAAGCTTCAGCTTGTCT
>JANMSP010000281.1:0-4625 GCA_031389475.1 Pyrinomonadaceae bacterium | reverse complement strand
GTATTTAGGTTACACGGCACTAATTAACGCACTCTGACCAAAAGTTCTTTTCCCCCGCACGGGGCCTTGAACATTACCTGATAAATTCCCGCTGCCGGGGTAATTGATTTGATGATGTAGAAACTGTTCGAGCCGCCGATGGCCGGTTCGAGTTTTACGTCAACGTCCTTAGGGCTGCTCGATTCGGCGGAGATATCCTTTAAATCACCGCCGTCGATGCCGACCAAAATCCCGACGCTTCCACCGTTGTTAAGGATTGAAATACTCTCCTGGCTTGTATCGATCTTGCAAAGGGCCGGAGCTTCCGGTTTAATTTCCCTTCCCTTAATTACGCGTGTCCGTAATGCTCCGCTGGATATTGGATCGTCAATAAATACCTTTAAGGAAGACGCCGGTTTTTCACGAGGCTCGGCTGTGGCAGGCGAATTTTTAGGAACGGTAATAACGATCGGATCGAAGAGGCCTTTCGGTTTATCGGAATCGGTTTTTTCGGTGGGCAACGGTTCAAGAGGTGTTTTAAGTTCTTCGGCTACTTCCACCGGTTTTTCAGGAATTTCCGGTTTTTGCGTTTCAGTTTCGGCGGGCTTTTCAATTTCGGTAGGCGGATTCAGATCTTCCGCAATTTTTTGTTCCGGTTCCTGGGTCACTTGCTGAATGGGCTTCGATTCCTTCGGTACTTCAGTAACAGGCTTTTCCTCGATTGGCTTGGCCGGAATCTCCGTTTTCGACTCCTCAGGAAGGTTTACCGGATCGATCGCCGCTGGAACCACGGTTTCCGGTACGGGCGCCGGTGCCTGAACGGCAGGTTCGACTTTTGGTACGACAACATCGGTTTTAACTTCGGAGGGTCCGATTGGCGGAGCGGCAACCACCCGCGTCTGCTCCGCCGGTTCCAATTGCGGTGTCGTAATTTCAGGTTTCGGAGCCTCGATTTCAGCCGCTTTTGCAATTGGCACATTCGGGCTTGGATTAGGAATTTCCGCGACTTCTGAGGGCGGTTCTTGAGTTTTTACAGATGCGAAATCAGGCAGTGGATTTGGGCCGATCTGGGCTTCGAGGCCTTCCGTGCCGCCATTGATCTTTTTGTAAAGATTTGCGACCGTGATGTATTTGCCAACGTCCGGCTTGTCGGTTTTGTAACTCTGGATGTAATTTTCCAAAGCTTCCTTGTCCTTGCCATCGGCCTCGAGCGCAGAACCTAGCCGCCAAACACTTGACCGCCACCACGCGCTCTTATCCGGCAATACGCTGATCGCACGGCGCAGGCGGATAATTGCATCAGGATAATTATTTTGCTCATAGAGCGCCCAGCCGTTGAATTCCTCGATGCGGCCGCGAAGGATCGCCGAGAGCATTTGCCGCGGAATGTCCGGAACGACCACCATTTCACCGCGTGCAAATGCGATCGTCCGGCTCTCGTAAAGTTCGTTTGCCATAACCGCGGCGGCGGGTGCCGCAACTTCGAGGCCTGCATCGGAATTACCGACGGCGGCCTTGACGAATTCGGCGGCTTTTTCCACGGCGATTTTCTTCTGAAGAAGCTGCGAGGCAGCGTAAAGCTGGCGGTGGAGCTTCATTTTATCGTCGCCCTTGACGAATTCATCAGCGAAAGCAGCAACCTCAGCACTATTTGGAGCCTCGCTTTCCAGCCTTTGCGACAATTCCAAAAGATTCTTAAGTTTAGCGGCATTCTCGGCGTTATCTGCGGCCACCGGCTCGAAGATGCTGGCCCGTCGCTCGGATGCGATGAGATCGGTAAAATTCCCGGCTTCGCGCGTTACTCTTCGTCCTAACTTAGCCTGAATCTGACCATCCTTAACAGAAAAGCTCTTCCGCAGTTCCTCAGCCGCTTCGCGATAAAAACCGGACATTAGGCGGGCGGATGCTATCTCGTATTCGAGCGTAGGAAAGTTTCCGTATTGCCGCGCACGGATGAGGACGCGTTCTGCATCCACGGGTTTGTTTTGGCTCATCAGGCCGCGAGCCAATGCGATATGCGACCAAATAAAACGCGGTTCGAGATCGACCGCTTTCTGGGCATACTCGACTGCTTTCGAGGCCTGATCGTTCGCCGCGTACCAATACGCGGCACCGGCGAGAAGGTTTAAATTATTCGGCACCTGCCCAAGCGATCTGGCGAGTTCGGTTTCGGCTTCTGCTTTTTTCCCGCCGGCAAAAAGTGAAAGTATGAGGCCGGTATGGGCCGGAATATCGTTGTCGTATTTGGCCAGGACCTGACGGTAAAGAGCGGCGGCCTCATCCGCTTTGCCGAGCGCCCGTTTCATATCAGCCAGACTGCGGCGGGCGGAACTTGATTCAGGATCCAGCTCAAGAGCTTTTTCATACGCCTTTGCGGATTCTTCGAGATCGAAGTTCAGACGGTGAGCGAGCCCGAGCGTCTGATGGGCCGTGATCGATGCCGGATCGGCGACGGCAGCAGCTTCGGCAAGACGTCTCGCATCAGTGGCGGATTCGATCCCAAGATAAAATCCCGCCAGAGCAAGCAATTGCGAAGGATTTCCTTCGGCTTTTTTCTCGATCACGGACGCTATTTCAATGGCCGCGGCGCGCTGGTCGCGGTAATACAAATTTGCCGGAAACTTTGAAACTACTTCGGTAAACAGGCGAGCCGGTATCGGCTTTGGAATTCCGCCCGCTGCGGACATGAAAAAAGCGACACCTTTATCCAACTCGTTCGCAAGCAATTTCTCGTCGCCCAACGCGGCGTAGGAAGCCACAAGGGCATCAACGGCCCGCGGCTTCTCGGCGGAATTCGGAAAAGCGGCGATAAAGTTTTTGAGCTCGACAATTCTTTCGGCGGGAGCTGAAGCGGCCAGCAACTGATCGAGTCGGGCCTTTTCAGCGGCCGGATCGACGGCGACAGGAGTTGGTTTGGCAATTATAGTTCTTTTAACCCGCGGCAGTTTTTGAGCGGCGGCCGCGAACGTAAACAATAGTATGGTTAGTAATAATGCTAAGGTCTTCATAAATTCGGATACGGCTTTAATTCCCAAACCTTACCTTAAAACTAAAAATATATCACGAAATTGCATTTGAGGCTGTTGGGTTCTATCCTCGAAGCAATGAACGAGCTCGACGAAATCTGGCCGGAAATGCTGTCGCAGGCGCTCGAAAAAGCACGAGCTGCGGGGCGGCACGATGTAGCCGATTACCTAAATCTAAAGGCAACTAACGACGATCTGCGTAAAGCCGGCTCCGCATGGCTGACCGATACGATGCTTGAGATCGCCGGAGTAGCCAACCGCAAAAATGCCGTCATTTCAATCGAACGGGTGGATTCGCACAATTTTGCGTGGCGCGGAGCGAATATGGCCGGAACCCTGGTCCGCCTTCGTTACGGGGTGAGATGTTTGACTATGGAAACGGGTTGGACGCGGACGCCTGCCGATGGGTTTATGCGCGGCGGAGCGTTGGCTTTTGCCCGCATTACACATTTCGGGATGGCGAAACAGAATGCAGAGATCGTGCTGCTGCAATCGGACTCGACACCTGCATGGCACGTTTTCAGTGAAGAAAAAGCCGGCGCACATTTCCGGTCCGAATCGATGCTCGACCACTTCCGGGTTTTTCTCGGCGAATGACTCGGTATATCCTAATGGTAAAGTGCCAATCGATATTTTAAGCTTGCTTAGTCTTCTTCATCTTACTTAGCGCCCTTCGCGGCTTTGCGTGAAACCTCTTTTTTTCTCACGCAAAGCCGCAAATCAGAGCCGAGAAGAACACAAAAAGACAACAACATTAGACTAGGACATCTACCAATGACGCCGCAACCTTTTTTTTTATCCCAGTGTAGGATAGAATACAGGATGAGTTTGGTGGAATTCAGGAGATATTTACAACGTGAGAGCAGAGCTAGAGAAATTAATAGATTTACAAAAGACGGATACACACATTCGTAAATTAAAAAATTCAATAGAGACGGCGGAAGCAAGGCGTGCAGAGATCGAACAAGAGTTTGAACAGCACGCCTTTTCAATACGCGAAATTCAGGGCCGCCGTGACAAGCTTCATGCCGACCGTGCCGATCTGGACAGGCAAATCGCCGAAAATAAGACATACCTCGAACGGGCGGACCGCAATCTCAAAAACTCGCAGAATCAAAAGGAATACGAAACGGCGATGCGGGAAACGGACGCCTTGCAAAAGCAGATCGCAGCGTTTGAAACACAGGTCATCGAAAAAATGACGGGTGCCGAAGAGGTGGACAAGGAACTCGAAGAGCGTGCCGACGAGATCAACACCCTCGATGCAAAACGCGACGATGCGATGAAGGTTTTTGAAAAGGAGCTCACGGATAACAAGAAACACTTCGACGCGGAAAGTAAAAAACGCGATAAGGTTTTTGTGACACTGCCGCCGCAGCTTGCATCCGTTTACAATCGCATGGCCCAGCGTAGCCGTGACGGAATAGCCGTTGCCGCCGTAATAAACGGATCATGCAGCGCCTGCTTTATGTCGCTTCGCCCGCAAATGCAGGTCGAAGTCAGGAAGGGCGATCAGATAATAACATGCGAAAGCTGCACGCGGATCTTGTACATGCCGAAGAAAGAAGAACAAAGCGAAGCGGCCGCTTAAAAGTTCTGAGTTCAAGCTTCAGCTTGTCT
>JANMSP010000280.1:0-3851 GCA_031389475.1 Pyrinomonadaceae bacterium | reverse complement strand
ATTCGGCTGTAAACAGAAGCGGCGGCATAGCCGCGAAACTATGATTCGAACTACGGAAAAGCAGAGCTTTTCCGCAAATAGGCGGGCATAGCCCGAAGACTCGCAGGTCTATCATTCGGCTTCCGCCTTATGCTCAATCATCTAAACGTTTGAAACCCGTTCCCGCTCGTGCCGAGCATTTCGACTGCCAAGCTCACCGCATCTACCTGATCGTCGTGGCCGCCGCCGTTTCCGGTGAAGCGGCAGGCTTCCTCGATAAAATCGCTTATCCACGGGCCGCGGACTAGAATAATTTTCCCTTCTTCCGCCCGGTTCGACCACGCCAGGGCACGCGTAAACTTATCGCCGGATACCTTAACACCGCGAAATGGCACGTTCGACAGCTTCACCTCACGCCGCAGGTCCTGCACGAAAGCTTGGCCGTGCAGTGCCAGCTCGATGCCGTGCTCGGTATTCTTTTCGGCCATCATTCGCCCGATCATATACCGCCGCTGTTCCGGATATTCGAGGCGGCCGCGAAAACCGCCTTCGATGTAGATATTGCCGAGACTGTCCGCCGCGCATCGAAACGAAGCGGTGTAATCGGCCGAGGTTTTAGTCGATACGGCGAGATCGTAACCGCGTTTCCACTTTAATCCGTCGGGAGCCTTATCGACGATCTTCTTGAACCATTCCCGCTTGAACAACCCGCCGCCCGCCGGAACCGGCCGCTGTTGATAAAGCGCCGAAAATGAATAGGAACCGAGCTTTCGTTTAATGCGTTCCAGCGCCTTTTCATCAAACCGCTGCGGGCAAAGCGCTTCGCCGGGCTTGCGGTCGTCCGTAAGAGTAACGCGTTCACGCGTGATTCTTCCGTTGGCGTCAAGCTTGATCTGCGGCTTAAGTGGTTCGCGCGTGATTCTTTCATTAACGTTAGACTTGGTTTGCGGCTCAAGTGTTTCACGCGTAAACGCGTTACTCTTGCTTTCCGCAAGTGCCGGCAGACATATCACGTCCCACTGCTCGCCGCCTTCTTCTTCGGCTTCCTTTAACAATCGTCCCGCCAGATCGTCTTCGTGCCAGCGTGTTTGAATTAAAATTATCGCCGCATCCGGTTCGAGCCGCGTGTAAATATCGTCATTGAACCAATTCCAGGTCTTCTCTCTATATGCCGGGCTTTCCGCTTCGGCCCGGCTTTTCACCGGATCGTCGATCACGATCAGCCCGGCCCCGAATCCCGTCACGCCGCCGCCGACCCCGACTGCCCGAACACCGCCGCCCTCCGAAGTCTCCCACTCGGCGGAAGTATTCACACGGGCGGAGCCGCGATGGTAACGGAGCGAGCTATTTTTCGTGGACGTCGAGGCACGCTTGTTCACAGCCGCGTTTCGGGCTGCGAATGCACTGTCTTCCAAAACCCTTCGGACCTTCCGCGAAAAACGGTTGGCGAGTTTCTGGTTATAACTTCCTAAAATTACATTCAGCTTCGGATTCGTTTCCAGCATCCACGCCGTGAAACGCACCGTAACTAATTCACTTTTTCCGTGTCTCGGCGGCAGAAATATCATCAGCCTGCGGGATTCGCCGAGCGTGATGCGGATCAGCATTTTGTAGATATGCATTTGATACGGCCAATGCCAGCTCCACTGCGGCATGTTTTGCCGCAGCCAGTTTTCAAAAGCCCTTTGCCTGATGCCGAATCTCGCGAGGCCTAGTTTCTCCTTTTCGGGAAGCATTTTCGCCAGACCGAACCGATCGATCCAGCCGGGCAGATGCCGCCCCATATTTGTCGTGGTGTTATAAAGCATCCGCCTGCGAAACCGCTTCCAACCGCGTTCGCGCATTTCGGCCTCGATCTGCCTGTGTTCCCGGCCGCTATATTTGAGATAAAGTTCTTTACAGTCGGCAAGTGTCCGCGCCGTCACCGGTTTTTGTTCTCTCATTTGCAGTTCTCCTAAAATTTAGCTTGTAAGCCCTGCAAATAAATTACAAAAAACGAGGCCGATTTAGAACACCGATCGTGAAGATCCGAATGATTGGAATGAAAGGAATGATTTGGAAGGGGGGATTTAGTGGTTAGTGGTTAGTGGTGAGTGGTGAGTGAAGAATTTTACTGACTCACCACTAACCACTAACCACTAACCACTATTTCCCGGCTTGTTATTTGCAGGAGAGCAGCGGAGGTGTACGAATATGACACAGCAGCAGCGAAGAAGCTCGAGTGATGACGACAGCAATAACGATCACGAAGAAACCAGCGGATACGGCAAAAGCGGCGGCAATGCCGGCGCGGGCAAATCGGGAACGGAAGGCCTCGGCACTGAAAAGAAATCCGAGGACGAACGTTTCGGCAGCCAAAAACCCGAAAAGGGCAAGCATAGCGAACGATAGTCAAGTGCTGTGTAACCTTAGTTTCTGGAGTAATAGCCACGAATTACACAAATGACACTAACGGATTTTCTCTATTTGTGTGATTCGTGTAGTTCGTGGCGAAACTAAACTATTCACATAGTTATTTAGGTTGCACGGCACTAGTTCGAATTAGTTGGGATGCCGATCCGGGAGAGTTCGGTAGCGCTCGCCCCCTGGTGATAAAGTTCCACCAGATCATCCGCGTTAAAGGGAAAGCCGAACGGCGGTTTGCCGATCTCGGTCATCGCTTTGCTTTTTACAAACGCCGCGCATTCCTCTTTGGTCGGGAAGTTATCGACCGAAAGCTCGACCTCATTCCCGTCCGGATCATAATAATAAAGCGAAGTAGTAAAGCGGTGATTCATCGGCATAAACGGCATTATGCCTTCGTCTTTGAGGCGTTCGTAGGTGGCGACCAGATCACCGATGCTTAACAGCCCGAACCCCACGTGATCTATTCCGGCGGCGGAACCGGGTTTTGCGACCGTCATTTCGTCTTCAAATATGACGAATCTATGATGCTCATCGTCGAACGTCAAAAACGCCAGCGATTCATTCCTGTGCATAACCTTCGCCCGAAAAACGGTCGTGTACCAATCGATCATCGGCTCGAGCCGTTTCGTACGGATCCCGAAGTGCGACAAATACGTGTGCCGCGCGCCTATATTCGTTGTGAACTGCTGCGTATTGCTCATTGCACCGAACCTCCTAAAATTGGCGGGAGGCAATCAAAATGTGTATGACCGATCATACACCTAAATTTTCAGATTTTTAAAGTTTTTTTCAGGGACTTGAGCGTTCCCAAATCTTAACTCCCCTCCTGGACAGGAGGGGTGGACGCGGCTTTGAGCGGACGGGGTGGTTGTTCTGAAGAATTAGAATTCTTTAAGGATTGAAGAACATTTGAAGAACTACCACCCCGTCAGACGAAGCGTCTGCCACCCCTCCTAAGCAAGGAGGGGAAAAAGAGAAAGCCTATTTTAATAGTGCCCCCGAAATCCCAAGTTCAAGCGAGTATACCGCATCGTTCGTCGCGACGATCATTTCGCCTTTTTGCGTAAAGCACAGGCCGACCACATTATTGCCGGAAACGAACATTTCGGTATCGCCCGTTTCGGCATCGATTCGTACGACGCCATGTTTGCCTTTGAAGCACGCGGCACAGTATAGATTCCCGTTGACATCGAACGCCAGGCCCTGCGGCCTTCCGAAACCGCGTGCATATTTGTCGGCATTTCCGTGTTCATCGACAGCCATGATCGCATCGTGGCTCGCGAGTCCCGGAGCCGAAACGAATAGCCGCCCATCCGGCCCGAACGCAATGTGATAGGCCGACACCGATGGTTCCAAAACCGTGAAGATCTCGGTTTCGCCAAAGGCGGGCACGCGGTAGATAGTTCCGCTGCGGTCGCCGATGTACATCACGCCCTTTTTATCAAACGCCAGCCCCGTCGCCACGC
>JANMSP010000277.1:0-6117 GCA_031389475.1 Pyrinomonadaceae bacterium | reverse complement strand
AAACCCGGTTCTATAATTCATAGGCCGTCGCGATCAGAGCAAAAAAGAGGGCGTGAAACGAATTATATTTCACGCCCGGCGAAAGAACAAGAAACTTTAAGGGCGAGTCGATCCCGCCCCCAAATCCTAGAACTCCAGACGTAGCCCGAATTGGATTTGCCGGTTGGTAAACCCATAGGTCGAGCGGATAGTGCCAAAGCCGTTAAAGGTGCTCGAGTTGTTGAGATCCGTACTCGGCGGCGTCAGTTGCGGCGTGTTCAGGATATTAAAGAATTCCGTGCGAAACTGAGCTTTAAACCGCTCGTAGATCGCAAAATTCTTCGTTAAACCCAAATTTAGCTGTGCCGTCGAAGGCCCACGCAGGCCATTACGTTCCAGGTTGCCGAATCGCCCGGCCGGGGCGTTCACGAATGAGGCCCGATTCAGGTACACCTCGTTATTGCCGGTATAAGGTTCACCGACGAGGTCAACCCTTACTCCATCTCTTCTGACATCGAAAGTTTGGCCGCTTTGAGCACGGAAAATTCCGTTAAGCTGCCATCCGCCGATGATCGCATCCAAAATTCCCGGAATATCCGATCCATATTTGCGGCCGCGGCCGTAGGGAATGTCATAAACCGAAGCGAACGAAAAGACATGCGGGAAATCCAGACGCGATGTCGCGAAAGGCTCGATAAAGTTGATGTTTTGATCCGCCACGCTGTCGAAAGCTCCTTCGCCGTTATCTTTGGTTTTGGAGAAGGTATAAGCCGCGCGGTACTGCCACCCATCTGAAAAGCGTCTTTCAAGCTGAACCTGCAGCGAGTCGTAAGACGATTTACCTATGTCGTCCCGGACGTTTGCTCGCCCACCGTTAGAATAGCACGGCGTCGTTGTCCGTCCGTTCGGACAAGCTATATTCGTTCCCGGTTCACGTATATTCCCGTTCAAATTGTAATACAAGATCAAATTGCGGCCGCGTGTACCGACATATCCGACGCTAACTGCAGTGTCACTCGTTATCTGCCGCTGATATTGAATGTTGAACTGATTGACATTGGACGTTTTGTTATCAGGCTTGACCGCGAGAACCGTAACGTTTTGCGGGTTAGCCAAATTGACATCCGAGACGCTGCCAAGGGGCAAAGGTCCTGTTGCCAGCCGCGAATCTAGTGATCCGTTCGGAGCCCTACCGGAAAGCGTTATGCGAACGCCGTCCTGATTGTTGAACTGCGAGAAGCCGCTGTAAGGTGGATTCTGCGCAAGCTGATTATCTATACCGCCGCGGTCGAGGAAATAAAACAACCCATAACCGCCGCGGATAGACGACTTGCCTTTACCGCCTATGTCATATGCAAAACCGATTCGCGGGCCGAAATTATTTTTATCGGTTTCGGTCAGCGAATCTTTGTTATCGGCGGCGACCGCCAGGGCTCCGGTGGCGAGATCGAAATTCGCCTGCCGTCCATACATTTCTGTCGGATTAGTAAAAAACTCGTAACGAAGACCCAGGTTGAGCGTAAGATTCTTTGTCGCCTTCCAGTCATCCTGAACAAAAAGACCGTTTTCCCAGTTGCGCGTTCCAACGGTTCCGAACGGCGGCCCGATCTGGTAATTACAGACAAATCCGATGAGCAAGTCCGCCTGCTCAAAGCCAGTTGTAGCTGCGTTGCCGCACTGTGAAGGATCGCCATTACCGATGAGGAAAAAATATCCTTTACCTCGATTCGGTCGGTACAGAGCTACGTCGCGGCGAAGAATCGTACCGCCGAATTTCAACGTGTGCTTGCCGGTAGTAAAACCGATACTATCGACGATCTGATATGTGTCCTGCGGAACTATGTAAGGGCCGAAATCACCGGTGTACTCAAGCTGCCCGTTATATCCTCCGATCAGTGCACCTCCGCCCAAGTTGGCGTCGCGATTAGCGTTCGGAATTCCCAGATCGGCGGAAACTGCCCGATCGAAGAATGGAGGCGTGTAACCGAATTTGATACGGTTTGCTTGCACCCGAAGCTCGTTGACAATTGAAGAATTGAATACTGAACTTAGGCCGACGACCACTCCTTTCGTTCGCGTCGGGTTGGTTCCCGAACCGAATCCAGCCGGAAGGTCCGGGAGTCTGGAAGTCGTAGTTTGATTGAAACGCCCGTAACTGACCCGGGCAAACATTTGATTATTGTCCGTCAGGTTTACATCCCCGCGAATGTCAAAAGTGTCCTGATTCGTTATCTCATTTCGCGTTGTCACATAATTACCCTGAACGCCCGCACCAAAATTCGGCAGCGGAAACGCCCGAAGGTACGCGAGAGCTACAGGGTTAAGCCGGTTGCCGGGCAATAGATCAAGTCGGTTATTCGCCACATATTGGGGCTGACCGACCCGCGTAGTACCCGCAGGACATGGGTTGAGGATATCTGCAATGAAAACACCGCCTCGCGTTACCGCAGTAGAAACTTCATTGCCGTTGCAGTCAAAATATCTTCTTAATCGCTGCTGTCCTGCATTTTCAGGATCCGCTTCAAAAAGAGTCAGTCCAGAAGAGGCAGGATTTAGGAGCTGCGAAAAATCCCCTGTTCTAAATGCCGCCGTTGGAACGGCTGCAAAATCCTGACCGACGGGCAAGAACTGCCGCAAGCCTTCATAGTCTCCAAAAAAGAAAGCTTTGTCTTTCCAGATAGGTCCGCCAAAAGTTCCGCCGAACTGACCGCGCCGGAACTCTCTTTTGGTGCCCTCAAACGTTGGCCTGGCATCCAGATCGTCGTTGCGGAGAAAAAGAAACGCACTGCCGTAGAAATCGTTACGGCCAGACTTCACGACCGAATTTATGATTCCGCCGCCGCCGCGTCCGAACTCGGCGGGGGCAACGCTCGTCTGCACACGAAATTCCTGCACGGCTTCGGCCGAAGGAAAGACGTTAATGGTGTTTACCAACGACTCGTTATTATCTACGCCGTCCAGCAAAAAGTTATTCGCTTGTGTTCGTTGACCATTAATTGAAAGAGCGGCTCCACCCGTGTTGCGGCCGCGATAGGTTTCGGCATTACCGCCGACACCGGAAGCAAATCCACCTGGGATACCCTGAGTGACCCCCGGCGTTAAACGAGCCAGTTCGAGAACATTACGCCCGTTCAGCGGCAGCTCGACCGCCTCACGGCCTTGAATAACTTCGCCGAGAGCCGAGCTGGCCGTTTCGACTTGCGGAATATCCGAAGTGACCGTAACTGTTTCCGTGACCGCACCGGCCTCAAGAGCAAAGTCGAGTCCCGCGGTCTGCGCAACTTCAAGGGTTATTTCCTGTTTTACGGTTTTGAAGTTGGCCTGCGTTACCTCAAGTTGGTAAACGCCGGGTTGGAGACCCAAAATCGAATAAGCTCCCTCATCGTTGGTGACCGAGGTTACTTCCCGGCCCGTCACTCCCGTGACCTTAACGGTTGCACCGGCCACTATCGCACCCGCCGCGTCTGTGACCGTTCCCTGGATCCTTGCGCTTTCGGTTTGACCGCTTACGGCAAAAGTTAAATTAACAGCCAGAATCGCAACAGTTAGGACTAACCGCAGTTTCTTAAAATTTTTAATTTTCATAAGAGTCATCGCCTCAAGTTAAATGGATCGTTAAGAATTGACCCTATTTCGGGTCGGACCGTAACTTCTCTGCAACCAAGCCTAATAAATAGAAATTGATGTGTTCGTTGTGTCAACAAACAATTTAATATAACATCTGCTGAACGAAGTCAAATCAAAACTGGCACTTCGGATTCTTTTAACTCGCTGAAGCAAATTTTCTTGATAACACTAATGTTATTGAACCGAGAATCGTCGGCTCGCTCCCAAGCGTCGACGCTACAATATTCGGTCGCTTCAACTCATGCCGGATACTTCTCTGGGTGAGAATTCCGATCTCGCCCTCAATTAAATCCCACGCCTTGGTGATTCCCCCACTTATTACTACGGTCTCCGGACTCAACCCGATTATAAGATTTGATATACCGAGGCCGAGGTATTTAGCCGTTTGTTTAATAACGCTTTGCGCTTGTTTCTCACCGTTACGGGCGAGATCGATCAGATGGTCCACATTATTTATCATTGTGTCGGATTTTCCGTTTTGCGGCTTATAGCGGTTGACGATTGCGGTTTCAGACGCATGAGCTTCCCAGCAGTCACGGCGGCCGCACGAACATTCAACCTCCGCATTGTCGGCAATATACATATGTCCGAACTCCCCGGCGGCCCCGTGTTCGCCGCGGTATACCTGCCCATCAATAATTATTCCTGTCCCGATTCCCTCCGATACGAGTACCAGAATAAAGTTACGGGTGCTGCGCATGATCGGTTCCCCAAACCAGAGTTCCGCGAGCGCTACCGCATTTGCGTCGTTATCGATGGTAACCGGCAAATTGAACTTCTCCGTGATCTTAGTGCCGATATCCCAATTTACCCAGTTAAAATATGGAATATAAAGAATTCCGCCACTGTTTTGATCAGCAACGCCTGGAATGCTCATACCGACTTCGAGATCGGCATCCGGGAATTCCTCTACAAGCGATCCGATTTTGCCGAGTATTTGCTTATTCATATACTCGATATCGGATGAGGTAGGAAATTGAGCTTTCCGAAGTACGCTGCCGGTTAGATCCGCGAGAACCACAGTGGTTTCACGGGGTGTGACGTCAACGCCAATTGCAACGGGTGTGCCCGCCTTCAACCGTAGCAAGACAGGCTTTTTGCCGCTTTTCGAATCGCCTGTGCCGATTTCCTCAATTAGTCCGGCATTATGAAGCTCGTCGACAATCGCAGAAACGGTAGATCTTTGCAGCGAGGTTTCGCGGGCGATTTCGGCCCTCGATATCGGCGACCGGGCACGCACATAGTTCAACACTACTTGTTTGTTGATATCCCGGATGGTGCTATTGCGGGCGATCTGACCCTTAGCTCCTGAAAGAAAAATTTTTCTCATTTTTGTAAAGTTGACATATAGGAAGCCGTTTGTTGTGACTCTGAACAACAAAGCTATACACCTATTTGAAAGATAATTCAATAGAGACTGCCAAAATTCCTTTTTGAAAGTCGATATTTTTCGAAGTTGCTCTCCGACTTCATTGGCGGGGTGTTGTTCGCTTTGGACTGCGAAGAATTCGTGAAAATTAGATTGCCGGGGTAGATTCAGTTTGAAAACGATAGCATGAGCCGCACGTCGTTTGCCGGACTTTTGTTTTTCCGCTCCGAGCATTTTTATATTAAATTAGAAAATAATGTGAAAAGACCTTTATGAATTCCAGTTTACAGAAACTAGTTTAAAACCAAGTCTAGCGAACCAGATACTCGTTCTTCAATTTTCACCTTCTCAACTTAAGCACACTTTAGAAGTTTTCTTTGCGGTGATAAAAAAAAGCAGCTTAGAAATATTAGTAGTTTCTAGGCTGCCTTTTTTATATTGAGAGCGCGTTTTTAACTTGGTTAATTTGCGTCCGAAAAATATAAATACTCTGAAAGCGCGTCCATAATTACTTCGGGCGTTAAATCATCGGCAGTCAGTTTTCTGTCAAAGCGAATGTTAAAGCGCGAGCCGCCTCGCAGACGTTTTTCCTGAATTCGGGTTTTGGCGATTTCTCCCGCACTGGCGGCTTCGGCGCGGTTTCCGTTGTCTTCACGGCGGCGTTCATCGCGCAAATCGTCAAGTTCGCGGCGAATTCGGCGACGACGGCGTTCGTCCGATTCGTCTTTCAAATCGTTTTCCAAATTCTTTTCGCGGCGCGATTTGCTTGTTATCGGAACGGAAACCACACCTGTTTCGTCGCCGGCAGTTCCGAAGCCGCCGCCGCCGCCCTGAAATTCGACGTGTTTATCTTTAACCTTGATTTTTGTAATCATAACGCGGTCGCCTTCGAGAAGACTCGTGCCGTAGGTTTTCAAAGATTTAGCATATTTGTCGTAATTAATCCGTCGCTCGCGTTCGGGGTAAACATTAATGCCGTCTTTGGTCGCGGGCATATCAATTTTTACATCGACGCGTTTGCCTTCAAAATAGTCTTTCAAATGATTCTCCGTCTGCGCCGACGCGAACGCGGTAAACGTAAAAACAATAATGGCTGTAAATAATAAAGTTTGTATGTATCTCATAAAAATAGTCCTCGTATA
>JANMSP010000259.1:0-8975 GCA_031389475.1 Pyrinomonadaceae bacterium | reverse complement strand
CTGTAAATTGCCACTAACTTTAGCTAGTGGGCTGAAACTGGATGAATGAAAGGCTTTAGCCGAATTTCTGAATAAACCAATCGTCCTTAGAGCTTTAGTTAAAGCTGATTAGGATTTAGACATTTCTTATTCGGCTAAAGCCGGGAACCTTGTTTTACAGATGCCACTAGCTGAAGCTAGTGGCAATTTATCAAACGGTAATCGCTACGAGATATTTAAAGAATTCAGGAGACCAAAAAAATGAGATCAATTTTCACCGCCGCATTCGTTCTTCTGTCAACGTTTTCTGCATTTGCCCAGACATCGGTGCCTATGTCGTGGTCGCCGGAAATGCAAGTCAAAACGCGGCTTCCGGGAAGTCCACGTATCTCGCCGGATGGCAAACGTGTTGTTTATACGGTAAACGAGGCTGTGATGACCGCCGATAATAGCGAATTCGTCACGCAAATTTGGCTGGCTTCCGCCGATGGAAAGGAAAATTTTCAAGTGACGTATGGAGATAAATCCTCAACCAACCCAAAATGGTCGCCGGACGGCAATTGGATCGCCTTCACGTCGAACCGTAAAGACAACAAAAACAACCTTTACATCCTTCGCGTCAACGGCGGCGAGGCCGAGCAGGTGACCGAAGTAAAATCATTGGTCAGCGATTTCGAATGGTCGCCGGACGGACAGTCCATCGCTTTTGCATCGGCCGACGCGAAGTCCGATGACGAAGACAAAAACGACAAAGGCAAAAACGATTTTCGCTGGATCGACGAAAATATCAAGCTTGCCCGCCTCTATGTAATTCCTGTTACAAAAGACGCAGCCGGCAAAAGGGAAGCGCGTAAGCTCACAAGCGACGCCCGTCAGGTGACAGGTTTCAACTGGTCGCCCGATGGCAGGAACATCGTTTTCACCCATGTAAAAACGCCAAGCGCAAACGACTGGACGTCGGCGGATATCGCGATCGTCGATGTCGCGAGTGCGAAGGTGACGCCGTTTGCCGCGACCGAGGCCGCCGAAAGCTCGCCGCAATACTCGCCGGACGGCAAATGGATATCGATGCTCGTCAGCGACGTTCCGGCACGCTGGGCCCAAAGCAACACGATCTATATCGTATCCTCCGCCGGCGGAACGCCCAAGGCTTTGGCCGCTTCGCACGACAGCTCGCCGGTCATGGCCGGTTGGTCGCCGGACAGCAAAAGCATCTATTTCAGCGAATCGAAGGGGACGGTCTCGCGGCTTTATACCCTTGATGTCGCGGGAAATAAAATCGTCGAACACGACACCGGCCAGGCTGTTTTCAACGGCCTCAACTTTAGCGCCGACGGCAAGGTGCGGGTTTTCGTCTGGCAATCGGCGGAAGTTGCGCCCGAGGTTTACATCCGAATCAGCGACGGTCCGCCGGTGCGTATATCGCGGGCAAACGAAGGCTCGGCGAAGATGCCGCACGGCAAAACCGAGCTCGTAAAATGGAAAAGCACCGACGGCCGCGACATCGAAGGCCTGCTCACCTACCCGGTCGGTTACACCGCCGGGACGAAGGTGCCACTCATCTTAAACGTCCATGGCGGCCCGGCCGGAGTCTTTCAGCATAGCTATATCGGCGGACGCGGGTCTTATCCGATTGCGGTATTTGCCTCCAAAGGATATGCGGTGCTGCGGCCGAATCCGCGCGGTTCGAGCGGCTACGGGACCGAATTCCGCCGTGCCAACATCAAGGATTGGGGCGGCCGCGATTACGAAGACCTGATGACCGGCGTCGATAAGGTGATCGAAATGGGCGTTGCCGATCCGAATCGCCTTGGCGTAATGGGTTGGAGCTATGGCGGCTTTATGACCTCGACGATCATTACCAAGACAAAGCGTTTCAAGGCCGCTTCCGCCGGTGCTCCCGTCACGAACCTGATGAGCTTCAACGGTACCGCCGATATCCCAAACTTCGTTCCAGATTACTTCGGCGGCCAATCCTGGGAAAACCCGGAAATTTACGCAAAGCATTCCCCCATGTTCAACGTCAAAGGCGTGACGACGCCGACCCTCATTCAGCACGGCGATGCCGACGTCCGCGTCCCGATCTCGCAGGGATACGAGCTTTATAATGCCCTAAAATCGCAGGGCGTCCCGACGCGAATGATCGTCCTCCCGCGCCAGCCCCACGGCCCAAACGAACCCAAAATGCAAATCGCGGCAATGCAGAGTAATTTGGATTGGTTTGAGAAATATCTGAAATAATTCTCCTGTAGTTTTGAAATTTGCCTCTTGTTCGTTCTGGTTCATCTTGTTCCGTGACAAAAAGATTCTTTTAACCACGGAGCAAGAACGAGCAAGAGGAACAGAATGAAACGAAAATAATTCTGGAGGCCAATTGAGATGATTCATATAAGAGATGCGATCAAAGCCGTAAGTTGTAAAAACGCGGGATGCCTATTGTTTTGCAGGCCCCGAACTACGCAATCTCAACTCCGGATTCGCGGCACCCGGCGGAACTATCCACATTTGAACGACGCTTTTTCGCTTCTTTTCCGCCTTAACAAGCGTCAGGCGGCTGCTGTCGAAACGCCTTGTTCCCATCCAATTTCTGATTATTCGATCTATTTGCCGGTAATGCCGCTCCGATTCGGGATAGATAACAACGTGACCCTGTGACGCGGGATTGCTGCTGAGATCGTCAAAGAGGCCGTCCAATACTCTTTTTACATAGCCTTGGTAAATGAATTCGGACTCATCGTAAAGCCGTGGTTTGGGAAATGCCTGAATGTCAGTAGTACAGCTTTTTGTGATCGTTTGAAACCAAATATTATCGATTTCCACCGTCGCCGTGATTTGGCCGTCGCCATCACCCGGCTCGATCGTTATCGTGTCGGTACCGAAACCTTTGGCGATCGTTCCCCATGAAACCGTCCACTTATAAGTAACGGAGGCGTCCTGCTTTTCCGACAATCTCGGATCGGCGACGGCTTTTACCTGGAACGAATTTCCTGTCGGCACAGCGATTTCGGGACATACCAAATTAATCTCCGGTTCGCTGTGTCCTCTTATCTGAGCCGGTACGCTTATACTCATTGCCGCCAAAATAAGATACAGAATATGAACTGATCGCATAATAATTATCGTCCTGTTTCCACGGAGTTATGCTCAAAATTCCTTTTGACCTTACTTAATTATAACGAGCCGACGATTGTAAACTTGCACGTAATTGTAATCCAGTGTAGAAAAAGAACTTGATTTTCCATACAATCATCAACATATGACAATTGATGAGCAGCTTTCATTCCTGCGCAAAGGCAGTGTCGATTTGATCCGCGAGGAAGACTTTCGTAAAAAGCTCGAACGTTCGGCTAAAACGGGGAAGCCTTTGCGGATCAAGCTCGGTGCCGACCCTACGGCTCCGGATATTCATATCGGGCACACTGTCGTTATCCGAAAGCTGCGGGCGTTTCAAGAACTTGGACATACGGTGATCTTTTTGATCGGTGATTTTACCGGGCTGATCGGCGATCCGTCCGGGAAAAACGCAACGCGGCCGCCGCTGACGCGTGAGGAAATAAATTCAAACGCCGAGACTTACAAAACGCAAATCTTTAAATTGCTCGATCCCGACAAGACCGAGATCCGCTTCAATTCGGAGTGGATGGATAAATTTACGGCGGCCGATTTTGTGAAGCTGACCTCGAAAATTACGGTCAAGCAAATCCTCGAACGCGACGATTTCGAAAAGCGGATGAGCGAGGAAAAACCGATCTCGATGCACGAGCTGCTTTATCCGCTTGTCCAGGGTTACGATTCGGTGGCTCTCGAAGCCGATGTCGAACTCGGCGGCACGGACCAGAAATTCAACCTGCTCGTCGGCCGCAATTTGCAGCGTGAATTCGGCCAGGAGCCGCAGGTGATAATCACGACGCCGCTGCTCGAAGGCCTTGACGGCGTCAACAAAATGTCGAAATCGCTGGACAATTACATCGGCATCGACGAGGGTCCAAATGAAATGTTCGGCAAAGTAATGTCGATCTCCGACGACCTGATGTGGCGTTACTACGAGCTTCTGACCGATACGACAATTGACGAAATCAATGCTCTGAAGTTTAAATGCGAGTCGGAAGCCGAGAACCCGCGTGATCTGAAAGTCGCACTAGCAAAACGCATCATCGCCGATTTTCACTCCGAATCTGCCGCCGCAAAGGCCGGAGAAGAATTCGAACGACGCTTCGTAAAAGGCGGAATTCCCGATGAGATTAAAACCATAAAATTACCAAAAGGAGATTATAAGTTGGTCGATGTAATTGTACAGTCTGGAATGGCTTCATCAAAAGGGGAGGCCAAGCGTTTGATAGAGCAAGGAGGGGTAAAAGCTGGAGGTGAGAAAGTTACTAATTTGGGCATGGGGATTCAACTAAAACCTAACTTAGTAGTGCTTGAGTATTTGCACCCTTCTTCAGGTATGACGATTTTGAATAGTGGTGAGCTATTACTACAAGTGGGAAAGTTAAAGTATGTGAAGGTGGTTGCTAGTGCAGAATGAGAAAACTACTTAATGTCTGATCGAATAGAGGTGATTTAATGACTGAGGAATATAAGTGCTCCGATTGTAACCACATTCTCGATGACGTTAGCGACGCAAACCATTGTTCAAACTGTGGAGCATCGTGGGATGAGGAAATTCCTAAAATATCCGTTTTTCGCAAGCTGATTGCTGTACTTGCCGCAATTAGTGCGTGTCTTGTCGCTTATATTTTAATTGGTCTAGGTACAACGCTTATTTACCCGGATGCGGGCCAAGGTACAGCCAATATCCTCGCAGGCATAATAATTATTGTATCAATCTATTTATTTAAGATTGTTTATTTCGCGGTCCGAGGTGATAAGAGGATTGAATTACCGAAAGGATAACTTTATGACTCAATAAACGATCCGAGACGTTTTTTGTGTTCTTGAAACGCGCAAGCTATAATATACATTGACCAAATGAGAACCTTCCCGACAAAACGGATCAAATTATCCGATCGATTCAGCTCGCTGGCAGCGTCCGGCACGCCTTTGCGCCAATTGGCGGGGAACCTTTCGAAGGTCGCCAAATTTGCCATCGACGAAGCCAATAGCCTTTCGCTCGAACGCGTCCGGATTACTCTAAATCGTCTGCCGAAAAAGCTCGACGGGTTCAAGATAATCCACCTTTCCGACACGCATCACAGCCCTTTTACGAGCCTCGAACATATTGCCCGGACCGTGAAGATCGCCAATCGCCTGAAGCCCGACATGTTCATCCTGACCGGCGATTACGTTTCCCACGAGGCGAGCTATATCGAACCGGTGGCGAAGGTTCTGGGCGAACTCGAATCCGAATTCGGTACTTTCGCCTGTCTCGGCAACCACGATCATTGGACCGATCCCGATCTGGTCACGAACAGTTTGCGCGAACAGGGAATTACGGTTTTGGTCAACGAAGGTTTTCGTTTTGAAGCACGCGGCGGATCGTTCTGGCTGGCCGGTGTGGACGATCATATGGTCGGCAAGACAGATCTGCCGTCAGCGCTTCGCGGTTCGTTTCCTGACGAAATGAAATTGCTGCTCGCGCACAATCCGATAATTTTCAGAAAATCCGTAAAGGCCGGCGTCGATCTGACCTTGAGTGGACACACGCACGGCGGGCAGATAAAGATCCGCGACAAGGAAAAAGGTATGATCCGCCGCCGCAAACTGACCGCCGGCCTGCACGAACGCCAAGATTCACAAATTTACATCACCCGAGGTATCGGCACAGTCGTTCTACCGGTCAGGTATCAATGTCCGCCCGAGATAAGTTTGCTTGAACTTCGCTGCACTTCATAGGCAGGTAGCAGAGAAGACCACTAACTTGTCTCGCCTACTGACTAAAATGGCTTCAAACATCCTCACCATTCCAAATCTCGTTACGTTCATACGAATGGCTCTGATTCCGGTGTTTGCGATGCTGCTGTTTTACGGGCAATTCGGATGGGCTTTATTTGTATTTGCGGTTGCCGGAGCATCGGATGGCATCGACGGATTTATTGCGCGGCGATTCAACCAACAGTCGGAACTGGGCACGATCCTAGATCCCATCGCGGACAAGCTTTTAATGACGACGGCCTTTATAATTCTTACTTTGCCCGGTATATTTCCAGACGAAATGCCGCGCCATTTGCCCGTGCCGCTGTGGGTTACTATTTCGGTGATCGGACGCGACATTTTAATTCTCGGCGTGGCCGCCGCAATTTTCATCGCTACCAGCTTCCGCGGATTTCAGCCGTCGTGGCTTGGCAAGGCAAGTACAGTCGTCCAGATTTTCGGAGTAAGCCTGATTCTAGTAGCAGCTGTATTCCCTTCGCTCCGGGGTTTTTATCTGCCAACCATTTATACGACCGTCGTTGCTTTTGCAGTATTTTCCGGCGTTCAATATATATTTCACGTCGCAAGTCTTATGAAGGAAGACGGAAAGTAGGCGCATAAAATGCCTTCATTCACCTGCGGGTCTGGGGTGATATCGATTGGGCTCCGTTCCGCCCACTTAGAAAAAATGACTTTTTGGTCGTCCCTTTAAACGGAATCGGCGGCCAGGTAAACTGGACAAAATGCCTACATCAGAATTTGAAGCACTCAGAAACGATCCAGACCTGCAGTCCGAACCAGGCCCGGGAGGAACCTTAGTGTTTTTGGACGGCGATGGGTATTGCGTGATCGGGCCGGATTTCGTCGATATGGATGAGAGCGATTGCTACGCTTTTGGTGCCACGAGAGAGGAGGCAATAGCCAACTATGCCGCCCGAGGACGACAGTCGATTTAATTTGTCTTTGGGAGACTGTTTCTAATCACCTTTTCGTTGATCCACAAAACTCACACTCGTCGAATTATTTTTGTTACGATTGAATAAATAGAAATCAATGAATACATTTATAAAGGTCAAGATTTTTTGTTTATCGATCGTGCTGATTTTGAATCTCGGTGTATTTGCCGATGGCCAAAACACTCTACCGCCTAAGAAAGTTGACGACGAAGATATAATTAAAGTCGATACCGAACTGGTTGAAGTGCCAATCGTCGTTGCGGACAAAGCCGGAAAGCCGATTTTGAACCTGAAAAAGACGAATTTCATCGTTTTTGAGGATGGCAAACCGCAGGAAGTTACAGACTTCGGAGCGACGAGCGCCCCATTTGAAGTGGCTTTGCTGCTCGATACATCGGGTTCGACGCGTTCCGATCTTCAGTTGATAAAGCGTTCAGCGGAAAGCTTTATCAATTCGCTCCGCCCCGGCGACCGTGTTTCCATCATCGCCTATCGAACTGAAACGCAGGACAACCGTGCGACGGCAATCACCGAGGTGCTGAGCGGACTAACCGATGACAGGGCGGCTCTGAAATCAGCCTTGGAACGGGTTACTACCAGCAATGGAACGCCTTATTACGACGGACTTTTGAAGATCGTCGAGAATGTCTTTCGGGGTGATGCGAAAGATGAGTTTCGCGGACGGCGGGCTCTGGTGGCACTAACAGATGGTGTTGATTCGACTAGTGCCTCTGATTTTGACGAGGCGAAGGAACTGCTTGAAAATTCCGGAATCACCTGCTATTTCATCCAGGTAAACACACGCGACTTTTTTGAGGAGAATTTGCTCGGTGATTGCGAAAGCGCGATCCGGTTTTCAGCGGCACAGATTCGCCGTTATTACCGTAAATTTTACCCGAACTCAGCGATCGAAAAGGCTTCTAATTTCTGCCAACTAGGTGATTTCGAACGGCTGGCAATCAGCAAAAAGCTGTATGAATTGGCGCTTTCCGAGATGACGGGACTTGCGAAGGCTTCGGGAGGAAAGGTCTTCCCCGCGGCGGATATTAACGATTCGCGAAATGCATTCAAAAGCGTCGCCGCCGAGATCGGGACAAAATACAGTCTTGGGTATTATTCGACGAACGGAAATCGCGACGGCAGGTATCGAAAGATTAGGGTAGAACTAAAAGGTTTACCTGCAGGTGTGCAGGTGCGTGCAAGGGAAGGCTATACGGCGCCGGATAATTAACGGATTATTTCTATCGGGCAGAGATCGAGCCTTGCCCAAATCCGATCGGCAGTCACTGCGACGGCGTTTTCTTGCAGGGTCAGGGCCAGACAAGCCCGGTCTCCCAATGAAAGGCCAATATGTTTTGTTAAAGGGCGAAGCTCCGCGGCTTTTATTGACTGTGCCATTGTGAATTCCACAATAGTCAGGTTTAACTTAAAAAATTCGTTCGTTGCTATATCGAGATCGATCTGGTCCTGAATTAGTTTGGTAAGTACTTCGGCCACATTTACGGTACTAATCGCTGACTCCGAGATAATGGGCTCAACGATTCTATAGCCGTTTTCAAGGAATAATAAAGCCAGTACCGCCGAAGTATCCAGTACATATTTAATCATCTTTTGCGGCTTCCTCACGGCGTTCCTGTAAAAATTCATCAACGATTGAGCGGTCCGGAGATACGTGGGCCCGGACAAGCTCCTGAAGTTTCCGCAGTGCCTGTTTACTCGTAGACACTCTCAACTCGTTGTCCTCTACTTTTAAGTTCACACTCTCGCCAACCTTTATATCGAGAGCCTCACGCATTTTTGCCGGGATAATTATTCTTCCGCCCTCAGTAACTCTAATTTTTGCCGTCAAATGATTCATTCCCCACTCCTAACGCCATAAATGGCGGTTTTGCTATTTTAGCAGAAAATGTCGTAAAATCGAAATATGGCGCAACCTGTATTCCGACGTATTTGTTTAATGGTGCTCGACAGCGCGGGTATTGGAGAAATGCCTGACGCCGCTGCTTGGGGAGACGCCGGTGCCGACACGCTCGGAAACATTTTGAAGTCGAGAAAGGTCGATCTTCCGACTATGCAGAAGCTTGGATTAGCGAACATCCGGCCTCTTGCCGATCTTCCGGCGGCTGAAAGCCCGACTGGAAGTTATGGCAAATGCACGCTGAAATCAAACGGCAAGGACACGACCAC
>JANMSP010000258.1:0-1756 GCA_031389475.1 Pyrinomonadaceae bacterium | reverse complement strand
ATGGGCGAAAGAATTATTCTTTCGCCCATTCAGGGCGCCTTCATCTGTGTGGCTTGTTCCAGACGTTTCACGTCTGGCTATTATCTATTTGTGGCTCTGCCGCTATATTATTTTGACGCGAGGTCTATTTCGTGATTACGGATTTGATTCAACGAATATAGGCATCGAGATAGCCTGGTTCAAATATACGCCGAACTCGGTTCCCGATTTCACCTCAGCATTTTCGCCTTTAGTATATCGTTCACCAAGAAATCCGCCGCCCGCACCTAAAAGAGCTCCGATCAGAGCACCTTTTCCTCCGCCAATCGCTCCACCGAGGACTGCTCCACCGGCTCCGCCGCCGCCAATAAAGATCAATTTGCGGTTTTTCATTCTATCGCCTGACGCTGTACCTTCGGAATCGCTTTTAGCGCTTTTGCTGTCGAGATTTGTCAGCGAACCGTTGATCGCCCGGCGCTTTCCGTTCGGCAGCACTATCTGGACAAAGCTGACGTCGATCGATCCCGGATTTCCGCCTTTTCTCGCGGCCTTCACCGAATTAACGCGGCCAATGACTTCGCTTCCATCGGGGATAACAACCACGCCGTTTGTCGAATAAACCGGTTCGGTTATAGTCGCCGTAAAACGGTCGCCGACGCGCGCCGTTTTGGAGCTGATCGTGTCGTTCATCCGGGCGTAAAAACGTTTACCGCTGCTGACCGTGTAGAGCCTGGCGGCGGGCGTTACCACCTTCCTGACGACGGTCTTTTTCCTAAGGACAGGCCGTTTTTTTGTCTGCGCGGCCAGATCCATCGCCCCAAATACTGTTAGCAGCGAAAATAATGCTGTGAACATTCCAAATTTACTTAGCGTTTTCATAATCTTTCTCCATTTTCCCAAAATATCAAAGGCCGTTCGAACCGGCCACAATTCGCTTGTTTCGACGTTAAAATAATTCCCGCCGTTGTCCAATAAACTTCAACACCAACTGTAAACCTTTGCCTAAAATGTCAAAACCGGGAGTGACCGGGAATTTCTCTTGTCGGAACCGGGAGCAATAGCGACTGGGTTCTTTTACCGTTTGCGATCAGAACCCGGTCGCTAGCGCTCCCGGTACTGACAAGAGAAACCTGATCGCTCCCGGTTCTGACCCGCCCAAAAAAAAAGTTTTTTTGAAATCCCACGGGATTAGACATATACTGTAATCACAACAGCAGATAGTTTCATTCTAAAGGCTCCGCCCCCGGCTTCAACTACCGGGGGCAAGTTTATTTAGAATCATAGGTTTAACAAGTTTTATCACGGGGATTCCGACAATATGCAACTCTTTCGCGGCACGATCCTACTCTTCACGCTAAACCTGCTCGACGCATTGTTGACCCTCGTCTGGGTCCGAAGCGGCGTCGCGACCGAAGGTAATCACCTGATGGCAAGCTTGCTCGATATGGGCGATTTTCCTTTTCTGATGGTTAAGCTGTTAATGGGATCGATCACGGCGTTCGTACTCATGCGTTGGGGATACATGAAGATGGCCCGATACGGCCTTTCCGTGGCTCTCGCGGCGTACATCAGCCTAATGGGAATTCATATTTTTACCGGGCTTGCCGCATTCGGATACGTATCGAATAGTGCGCTGGACAACCTGTCGCAATGGTCGCAGGCGGTGTTTGCGATTTTCCTGTAAATAACCGAATTGTAAATTATAACTTAAAGATTGCCCGCGAAATTCGCGAAAAGTCGCGAAAAAGAGGCTAAAAAAATTTTCGAGACTTTTCGC
>JANMSP010000184.1:0-24676 GCA_031389475.1 Pyrinomonadaceae bacterium | reverse complement strand
GCTGGCCAGCGAGATGCCGCTCGACGGCGCGGCCCTCGGCAAATCCACGCGCGCCTACGCTCTCGACCGGTGGCGCCGCGGCGCGTTCGACCGGCTTCTCGCCCGGATGCTGCTGCGCGCCGCACGCCCGGCGGACATTCGGCATTCGCGGAAATGGAACACTGCCCCAACTGTCCGCGTGCAGGCACCCGTAAGAGCTTTTCTTTCCAATCATCGGGGCAAGGTCGCGGGTTGTTTGCCAGTCAACGAATGTGCCGTCCTTTACCAAATGCCACTTCTGTCCGGGAACGGCTTCGTCGTCGAATCCGACGGTGGCGAGGCCCAACGGCTGTGTCCGGTCGGCAACGAAATTGACGATCTTCGAGCCGAATTGAAGTTTCCCAGTTTTTTCCGGAGTCAGGAAGCTCGTTCCGGCATAATTTGCTTCCCACAGCAAAGCCCGGTCGAGTTCCGTCGGGTGGCCGACCGATTCGTGAATTGTCAGGAAAAGATGCGACGGATCGAGTATCAGATCGTACTTTCCGGGATCGACGCTCTTTGCCTTCAGCTTCATTACGGCTTCCTCGCCCGCAAGTCGTGCATCGTCGATCCAATCCTGTTTTTCTATATATTCATATCCGATCGCCTGGCCTTCGCGAAGCGATGCGCGAGATTGGAAATCTCCACTGGCCCGGTCAACCGCCGTTACGTTAAAACTTGGATTGCCGCGAATCAAATATTGCTCGATTCGCGAGCCGTCGGACGTCGCAAGATATTTTTGTTCGTTAACCCAAGCCATCGCCGAGTTCACGAAAGTCACGCCTTTTGTCTCCATCGCGGCTTCGTTTAGTTTCAGCAAAAACTGAATTTTGTCATCGACGGGCACCTCAAAAGGATCCTTTTCAAAAGAGCTTTTCCAGGACGCGGTGACCTTTGGCGTCGGAACCAATTCAATTCGACGACGCTGAAAAGCCGAATTTGCCTTCGCAATATCTATTGCTTCTTTCGTCACACGGGCCACTTCATCGGCGGTGACAATCGGACTTGCCGCAAATCCCCAAGTTCCTTTGACGAGCACGCGAACGCCGAAACCGAAATTCTGACCGCTCGAAACGTTCTGAACCTGCTTTTCGCGGGTGGAAACAGCTTCGAGGCGGTATCGGTTTATACGAATATCGGCATATGTCGCGCCGAGTTTCTTAGCGGTCGAAAGAGCTACATCCGCGAGGCTATTTTTGTTAACGTCTATGTAAAGATTGGTTGCCGCCTGGGCTTCGTAAACCCAGCTCGGCAGTGTAACGGCTCCGAGAGCGATACTTGCTGTCTTGATAAAATCACGACGAGAAAATGTCATCTTTCCCTCACTTTTTTTGCTGGAACTTTCGATATGAAACGATGTAAGTGTAATGAAATATACGGCTTCCTGTCAAGAACTTGATGATCGATAGCTTGTGCTGTGCAGCTAAAACCGTTGTAAGCCTGCGGTGGGTTTCCAAGCCCGCCGAGCTTAAGATCGAGTACGCCGGGCAAGCGCGATCCAGGTCGTGCTGTAAATTTAACGGTTAAATTCATACTGACAGAAACTTAAATTACAAAAAAATTGACTTAAATCGAGGGCGTCATAAATGATTCCCGGGGCTACGAAAAAGGTGCTGGGGGCTACATAAATTCCTAGAGTTCGGCTACCCGCGACATCGCCTATTAGCATAATTGCGGGAAGCGAAACGTAAACTACACAACATCGCCCATCATGATGCTAATGATGGCGCCATATTCATAACGGAATAAGTGGAGGATGCTCCGCCCTTCTTTTAATCTTGACTGACTACAAATGAGCCGGAGACAGGATACGTCGCTCCTCAGAACGAACCATTGCTTATTTCTAAAGGGTAAGAAAGCTGAATGTATTGTTTTAATACAGACGAATCTTTAATAATTTACTTATTTCGACTGTAACTTCTAATTCATTTAGCGAAATGCTCGTTGTCTCTTTACAACCTTTAGGAACACCATTTGCAACTAGTTTTCGAATTATGTGAGGTTTCAAGGTAACTTTCGCTCAATTACATCCTTTTAGACGTGAAACAGATCTCTCCCCCGGGATTCGTTTTTTATTATGTCAACTACGACCAGACAACTATATAGAGAGAACACTTCTAACGGTTTTTCACCTGCGTTCATACCGCCAGCACAGGCACACGCGGCCCATTTTATCAATCGTGACTTAAGCCTGATCGAATTTTTTAGACGCGTTCTGGACGAAGGTCTCGACGCATCGCAGCCGATATTGGAAAGGGTTAAATTTCTTGCAATTTTTTCATCGAACTTGGATGAGTTTTTTCAAATTCGGGTGTCGGCTTTAAAAGAAAAATTAGGGCATAAGGTCGAAGTTTCTCCAGATGGGATCACGCGGCCGGAATTGCTTCAGGAAATACGACTTCAAATCACGAACCTGATCGAACGCCAGATGAACTGTTTGCGTGATGAAATTATACCGACACTAGCAGAAAACGGCATTATTCTTGCGACGCACAAAACACTGTCATCCGGCGAACGCGAATCAGTTGACGCCTATTTTCGGAAGAAAGTTTATCCGGTGCTTACGCCGCAAGCTGTCGATCCTACACATCCGTTCCCGTACATCTCGGGCGGCAGCATCAATCTCGCTTTTTTCGTTAAACCCGAGCTCAACAAGCGTGTTGCCCGTGCGTTAAAAAACGTCGGCGACGAATTTTTCGTGCGGGTAAAAATACCCGCTTTCGTTCCGCGATTCGTTCCGGTGGGCGACAGCGAAGAAAAGTTCATTTTGATCGAAGATTTGGTCGCGGCAAACATTCGTCTTTTTGCGCCCGAAGCCGATCCTGATTCCTGCCACACATTCAGGATCACCCGTGACGCCGATATTGAGCTTCGTGAAAATGAGGCGGCCGACCTGCTCGAGATGATGGAGCAGAATTTACGTCAGCGGCGTTTCGGAGACGTTGTAAGGCTTGAGATCGCAGAATCGATGCCGGCTGAAATGGCGGAATATCTGATGAAGGCCCTCGAAATTACGGACGAGGATGTTTATCGGATCGACGGGCCAATGTGTGTCACCGATGCATTCGAAATCGCATCTTTAAATCGTCCTGATCTGAAGGACCGCGAATTCAAAACGACGATACCGGCAGTTTTCGAAAGTGGTGAATCGACGTTCGACATCATCCGACGCAACGATGTTCTCCTGCACCATCCTTATATGCCGTACAGCCACATCACGGATTTCCTGCGGGACGCCGCCGAGGATCCGGATGTTCTTGCAATTAAGATGTGCCTTTACCGCATCGGATCCGATTCGCCCATCGCTCCTCTGCTGATCGAAGCCAGCGAACGCGGCAAACAAGTGACAGCATTGATAGAAATTAAAGCGCGGTTTGATGAGGCGAACAATATCGAACGGGGCAAACGCCTGGAACGTGCCGGAGTGCATGTCGTTTACGGCCTTTTGGGGTTAAAGACGCACGCCAAAACGACGCTGATCATTCGCCGTGAAGGCGACGAGCTTCGCCGATATGTGCATCTTGCGACGGGTAATTATAATCCGGCGACATCGGCGGTCTATACCGATCTCGGCCTGCTGACGGATGATGACCAAATCGGGGAGGACGTGACGGAACTGTTTAATTATCTGACGGTCTATTCACGTCGCGAGAAATTTAATAAGCTGCTTATCGCCCCTATCAATCTTCGGGAAAAAATGATTGAAATGATCGAGCGCGAGACGGAAAATGCAGAAAGCGGTGTTCCGGCCCGGATCATCGCGAAAATTAACCGCCTGGCGGATGCCCGGATGGTGCAGGCTCTCTATAAAGCGTCGCAGGCTGGGGTTAAGATAGATCTTATTGTCCGCGGCATTTGTACTCTGCGGCCCGGCGTTCCCGGATTGTCCGAAAATATAACGGTTCGCAGCATTGTCGGGCGTCTTTTGGAACATAGCCGCGTTTATTATTTTGAAAACGGCGGAGACGGTCAGGTTTTTATGGGAAGTTCCGACTGGATGCCGCGTAACCTTGACCGCCGCGTCGAAGTACTGGCTCCGATCCAGGATGCAAAAATGAAACGGTTCCTGCGAGATGAATACCTCGAAACTTACTTAAGAGATAATGTGAAGGCGCGCGAGCTGCGGACGGACGGCAGCTACCACCGTGTGGCGAGAAACGACGACTCCGAAGAAGTAAATGCACAGGAAATGTTTCAAACGTCGCCTTACGCGATTTAATATTGATTGTTTGGAAATGAGCTAGGGAGGATTTCTTAAAATGTTTAAACTGCAGAATTCGCTGCGTGCGGCGGTCTATTTATGGATCGTGCTATCGTTTTTTTCGGGAGTTCAGGCCCAGAAGAAAAAAGCCGTTAAATCCATTCCGCCGGGAAACGCTGTGTTGTGGGAGAGAGTCAACGTCAGCCAGCGGGATCTTTTTGCCGGGCCCGGCGGGACGTCGATGCGCCCAGATCTTAGCAGCATAAAATTAATCAAAGAGGAAAAGGGCGGCCACAATAAGAAGTACAGGATCAGCGACGGGTCGGGCAAGATCTGGGTCGCCAAGCTTGGCAGGGAAGCAAGGCCGGAAACAGCCGCGGTCCGCATTTTATGGGGAATGGGCTATAAAACCGAGATTAATTATCTCGTCCCGAGTATCACGATTCCGGGAAAGGGAACATTTCAGAACGTTCGGCTCGAAGCCCGTCCGGACAATATCGAACGCCTCGAAGAATGGAAATGGATGGACAATCCGTTTGTCGGCACGAAGCAGTTGCAGGGATTGAAAATGATGATGGTCTTTATGGCCAATTGGGACGTTTTGGACCTTCAAAATAAGGTACTCGATGTAGGCAGTGAGAATCACTACATAGTAAGCGACCTCGGATCGACATTTGGCAGGCTGGGAAATAATAATTTGCCGACTATTTACCGGTTCGGCAGAAAGACCGGAAGCCCCAAACATTACGCAAAGTCGCAGTTTATCCGCCGCGTAAAGAACGGGCAGGTTGAGCTTTCCTACAAAGGAAAGAATCGCGGCGTGTTCAAGGGTTTCACGGTCGCCGATGCCCGCTGGCTTTCAAATCTTTTGAATCAACTCACCGATGAGCAGATTTCCGATGCTTTCCGTGCAGCCAATTATTCGGAAGGCGACATTCAAACGTATCTCGGAGCAATCAAAAGCAGACGAGACGAACTTCAGAGGGCCGCAGGCGGACCTAATCTGGCGGTGTTCGGCCAATGAGAAATACAAGATTATTAACAGTTTTTGGAGTATTCGCCGGATTAGTTATCGCGCTTATCCTAATCGCGGCTTATTTTACCGGTAATTCACGACAAAAAATTGCGACGGGTAACGCGTCAGTGAGTCAAAATGCTACGCCTACACCGGCGACGGATGGCGAATCGGGCTTTTTCTTTTTCGATGTCCTGGGTGTGGATTCGACGCCTACACCCGAAGATCAAAAAACTTGGCATGAGCGGACTGTGCAGATAATTTTTCGCCTGCTGCTGGCCGTGCTGCTTTCAGGTATTCTCGCATTCAGGCCGCGAAAGGATGTCCCGCTGTTTCGCCGAAGTCTTTTTGTATCGCAAACTCAGATTCTTCTTGCGGTGGTTGCGGCTGCCCTAATGATGATCGTCGGGGACAACGCGGCGCGGGCCTTTGCGATCTTCGCGGCGGTATCGCTCGTTCGTTTTCGCACGAATATTCGTGATCCAAAGGAAGTTACCGTTTTACTTATCAGTCTTGCCCTCGGACTTGCCGCCGGTGTAGGCCGTTGGGAGTTGGGGATCTCGCTGTGCTTATTTGCTTTAGGGTTATTATGGCTGCTGGAGTATAACGAATCTGATCAAATGGTCCGGTCGATGGAACTCACCGTCAAGACACGCAATACCGAGGATACCCAAAGAGTTTTAAAACGGATATTCTCAAAAATGAAGCTTGATGCGGAAATTCGCGCGATCGATCCGAATGATGAAGAGAATCCGGTTGGATCTATCGTTTACTACCTGAATCTGAAACTGAAATTATCCACGGATTTTCTCAGTGACCGGATCCTTGCAGCAGACCCAGAAAATATAGAGGGAATACAATGGTCCAAGACCAAGAACGCTAACGATATTTATCAATAATGGAATGAATGTCAGAAATTGTTCATAATGCGGCAAAGCCGCAGAAAGACAATAGCCAGACGTGAAACGTCTGGTCAGCTTTATTAAGCAACCTCGCCCTGAAGGGGCGAAAGAATCGATTCTTTAGCCCCTTCAGGGCGAGTTATTTTGTAATGTGCTCCAGACGTTTCACGTCTGGCTATTTTCTAATCGCACTTTCAGTGCGAAATCGGATTTTTAAGAATTCTCTTTCTTACTATCATTAATTTACACTAGCGGCAGTCTGCACATCGGCTGGTGCTTTCTTAGCGGCTTCGTGCATTTTCGCGAATTTCTTCACATAGGTCTTCATCGCCCCGTGAAACACCCACGAACTGTAGTTGAATTTTTTCATTTCCTTGTAAGCCTGATCGTAGTCCCAGCCATAATTCGCTACACGGTAAACTCCGCCCATCATTCCAGCCCGGTGGCGTCCCGCTTTGCAGTGGACGTAAACGGTGCCTGTTTCGGGATCGTTCATCACCTTCAAAAATTCTTCGACATGAGTTTCGCTCGGGTGACGCCAACCGTTTAGCGGGATGTTTACATACTTCATTCCGAGAGCCTCAACCGCTCCTTTTTCGTACAAAGTAGGATCATTACGAAGATCGATAACGGTTTTCACGCCAAGGTCTTTCAGCGACTGATAGTCGCTCTCCAGCGGCTGGCCGCCGCGATAATAGCGGTCGTCCATTTTCCCGAAATTCGTGATTTTTACACTTGGATATTCCGAAGTTTCGATTGTTTGTGCAGCTCCGACGGCCGCAAACGAAAACAGTGCCAGGAAAGCGATAGCGTTCCTGCGAAGAAAATTATTTCTCATTTGTTTTTTTACCTGTAATGTGAGACCGGTTACGCAAGCCTTGTGTGGTTCACTACTGGGTGCGTCGCCTGGATTATCGGGTTATGCCTGCCGCCTTAAAAACTCGGTTGCTCTTAATTTAGGTTTATGGCGATGATGACCTTATGAAGCCTGGAACTAATTTGAGGTTGCTACTTTTTTTTGACACTCAAAATTTATACTATCAGTCGCAGTTTTAGGAGGGTTTAAACCTACCGCCAAATTTCGCGAAGTTTAGAAATACTGCCGGACAAGATTATTCACATCACAACGTGGAAAGTTAGTGTCCTATTTGTATGGTACCGGTAAATATTTTGAGCTTACTTTTTCTTCTTGATCTTGCTTGGCGTCCTTCGCGGCTTTGCGTGAAACTGCTTCAAGACTTTCACGCAAAGCCGCAAATCAAAGCCGCGAAGGACGCAAAGAAAGTCAACACCACAAGATTCGGACACTACCCGTGGAGATGGATTATTGACGCGGCGGAGCGAAACCTTTATATTTGCGGCTATAACAAAATTCCCCTTCGCTTTTTGTTATGTAGATTGCTTATGCGGGCGGTACAGCAAGCATCAGAGGCAATTTCGAGAAATCTATGAAAAAAAGCAAGACGATCACTTTATTGCTCAGCCCGATTTTGAGCGCCCTTCTGCTCACATCCTGCGGCGAGTCGGAATCGGAGCCAATTCAGCGTGACGCTTATCAGAGCATGGAAGAATGCTTAAAGGACTGGAACACCCAGGAGCTTTGCGGGCGGATGGAGGACCAGGACGAACGTGAGTATCATTCACGCCACGGGGTCGGCTATCCGATCTTCTGGGGGCCTGGATATTACGGAAGTTCACGCTCCGTCCACTATCAGGGACGCGATATTTCACCGACTACCAGAAGCAGTTCGATTCCGCATTACACTACTTCCTCACGCTCATCGAGTGCTTCGCGAACGGGCGTATCGTCACCACGCTCGACATCGACCGGCGGTTTTGGCAGCAAAGGCGTTTCGAGCGGCTCGTAATGTTAAGAAAACAATTTCCCAGGCGAGGAGACTTTGAGAGCAGTCATAGTGCGATGGGTTTTCATCACCACAGCACCCTTTGCGACGACCGCCAGCCTTACTGGACCGAGGGTGTTGCATACGAGTTCACCTTAGATGAGATTGAAAGCATAGAGACGGCAACACAGGATCTGCATGATATTTGTATTGCGACGGTAACGGACATTGTGACATCAAGGAATTATCCGGAAGGGTTCTCACTCAGCGATCAGTCAAAGGCTTTGATTGAAAGTTCCTGGAATAATGACGACTTACACATCTACGGACGGTTCGACCTCGTATTCGATAACGTGGACGCCATCAAGATGTACGAGTATAACGCGGACACACCGACCGCTTTGCTTGAAGCCGCCGTCGCTCAGTGGCAGTGGCTGGAAGAAACGGATGGTGCCGAAGATCAGTTCAACAGCATTCACGAAAAGCTGATCAACCGGTGGCAGATTGCCAAAGGCGATTTAACATCACCGACGCTTCATTTGTTTGCCGCAAAATCAGGGCAGTATGAAGATTGGGGAAATCTTGAATATGTGGCCGAAACCGCTCTGCAGGGCGGCTGGGACGTTCATATCGAAGAAATAGAAACGCTCGGCTATGATTCGGCTAACGGTGAGTTTGTTGACAGATTGGAATATCCTGTCAATCACGCTTTTAAGCTCTACCCGTGGGAATGGATGATGGACGAGGAATTCGGAATTCATGTCGGCACAAGTTCGACTCGGTGGTTTGAACCGGCGTGGAAAATGCTCCTGTCGAATAAGGCGATTCTGCCGGTATTGTGGCAGCGGTATCCAAATCATCCGAATTTGCTGCCGGCATATTTTGAAGAAGTTGACGGATTCGTCCGCAAGCCGCTGTTGGGTAGAGAGGGTGCGAACATACACCGCGGCGGACGGCTGGTCGAAGGCTCGCATTTTATACCCGATTATGACAAGGGTTATATCTACCAGGAATTTGCACCTCTGCCGGAGTTCGACGGGAACTATCCGGTTATCGGCTCGTGGGTTATCGGCGACGAGCCCGCCGGGATCGGCATACGCGAAGACCGGACGCTAATCTCCGGCAACGGCTCGCATTTTGTGCCGCACTACTTTTAGGAGAACTAAATGAAATATATAACACTTGCATCGTTCGGATGGTTCCTTATTTATGCGTTGTCTAATCTCGTTATGCTCATCGTGTTCGGCCGCCTGTACCTTTGGCTGACGCCGTACAATGAGATGGTCGAGATCAAGAAGGGCAACATGGCCCCGGCGATCGCACTCTGCGGTGCTCTGATCGGATATACGTTTCCGCTGCTCGCGGTCACGCACTGGGGAATCAATTACGTTGATTTCCTGATCTGGGCAGGCGTGGCCGCAGGCGTGCAATTGGCACTGTTCAAAGTGCTTTACTTAATCTTGCCATTTCAGTGCGAGCAGGAAAACAAGGCGGAGGCCTTACTTTACGCGACGATGGCGATCTGCGTCGGCATGATAAACGCCCTTTCACTAATTCCAGCATGAGAAAACACATCCAAAATGCAACCGACACATTTATCGAAATTGTCGCTTATTACGTAGTATGCCTTCTAGCCGCAGCGGGATTGTTCGCGTTATTCGAGGGAAGGGATTTTCTCGATTCTTTATGGTGGGCCAGCACGACCGCGACGACCGTCGGCTACGGCGACATATCTCCCGTCACGTTACCGGGCCGAATCGTCGCTTTCGGGTTGATGCACCTGGTCCCGTTCGTGATCGCGCCTTTATTAATTGTTCGGCTGACGAGCAAGATAATCGAAGACCAGCACGAATTTTCACACGAGGAACAGGAACAAATAAAGAGAGACTTTACCCGCCTGAACAGCGACATGAAAGCTCTGATGCTGCATCTTGGATTAAATGAAACCGAACCAGCCATTCCGTCATCGCAGCCTGACGATGGAGAAGAAGGGCAATCCGGACAGCCGGGTTGATTTATATCACTACAATTGATGGCCTTCGGCGTCGAGTTGCAGAGGGCGTAAATTTCGCATTTCACTAAGTGTTTGATTCACTCTGGACAGTCGCGCCGTCGTTAGGATTCTTTATACACGATCTGACCGCAAAAAAAAATTCTGGCAGTCACGCAAAAATTGATAATAGTTTCGTCCTCATTTTTTACCTCACCATTTGTAATCACAACGCAATCTCTCTAAGACCCGCTTAGACAGCTCAGGAGGACGAATATGAATAGTTTAGACAAGAAGAATAAATCTCCGCTGATTACCCGGCAAAACCGATTAAAACTTTCGGTTTTCGTATTGTTCGTTGCTATAACGGCTACCTGGTTCGGGGCCAAAGGTTATGCTCAGTTGATCGACCGCACCAAAAATCCGAATGCGGCTGGCGCCGGTATAAATAAATCGCTGAGCCAGCAAGCCGGTACAGGCCGAGGCGATATGCTGACGCCGGATTCATCCGCATTCCTTATCAAACGCGATCCCTTCCGTTCGATTAGGCGCGGAAGGCAATTGTTTCAGCGAAAATTTTTGAGAACACAAGGTGCGGGCCCGATTGCCGACGACCTTATTCTCGGCGGCAATATCGAAACCTCGCTCAGGATCGGTGCCGGCTTATCTGACAGCTGCGCGAGCTGTCATGGCCGTCCGCGAGGCTCGGCCGGATTCGGCGGCGACGTTGTAACCAGGCCCGAAAGCCGCGACGCTCCGCATTTATTCGGCCTTGGATTGAAGGAAATGCTTGCCGATGAGATCACCACTGATCTGCGTGCGATCCAGGCTGTCGCAATTTCGAAAGCTAAGCAGACCAACAGAAATGTGACCCGCGATCTACGTAGCAAGGGAATTCATTACGGATCGATAACTGCCCGCCCTAACGGCACATTCGACACCTCTCAGGTGAAGGGAATCGACGCGAATTTGAGGGTAAAGCCGTTTTTCCATCACGGCGGGACAATTTCGATCCGCGAATTCGTAATCGGCGCTTTTAATGACGAGATGGGCTTGCAGGCCGTCGATCCGGAACTGCAGCAGGCCCATGACGGAGCACGGATTGAAACTCCGTCAGGAATGGTCCTCGATGGCTCTAAAGACGAAATAAGCGCTCCCATCGTGCAAAGCGCTTCACACGACGAGGACGGTGACGGAATAGCGAACGAGATCCCGACCAGTCTCGTCGATCACATGGAATTTTATTTGCTCAATTACTTCAAAGCCGGAACTCATAGACAGTCTAATGCGGCGATAAAAGGGTTAGAGACTTTTAAGGAAGTAGGATGCGCTCAGTGCCACGTTCCCGATATGCGTATCGAGCGCGACCGAAGAGTCGCCGACGTGGAAACGGTTTACGATCCTGTAAAGGGCAATTTCAACAGCTTGTTCGCCACCGCCACGCCGCTTTTCAGCCTGGTTCCTGATACTAGCGGATACCCGGAATGGAAGCGTCCGAATGAAAATAGTTTTTGGGTGCGGAATATATTCACCGATTTCAAAAGGCACGATCTCGGCGCTAACTTCTTTGAGCGAAATTACGACGGAACGTATCAAACCACATTTATGACTACCGCCCTTTGGGGAGTCGGGTCCACGGGCCCATACGGGCACGACGGGCGAAGCGTCAGCTTGCTGGACGTGATCCTTCGTCATGGCGGCGAAGCTCAGTGGGCACGTAACAATTTTGCTTCGAAGAACGAGAAGAAACAGCAGGAAGTGATCGAGTTTCTAAGTTCATTAGTCGTCTTTCCACCCGACGACACCGCGTCGAACCTCGATCCGGGCGACAGGAACGCACCTAATTTCCCGCAGCATTCTTCGGGAAGCATAAAATTAGGAGCGTTATTCAATAATCCGAACGACCCGGAATAGGCAGGAAGGAAGGTTATTGGAGGCGGCGATCGGAATTGAACCGATGAATAAAGGTTTTGCAGTTCTATATGGGCCCTTTGTACCGATCGTCACCTGTTGTCATAGGCCGATATTTATTGACTTTCGCGAAAATCCCGTTTACTCAGGATTACCCTGTTCTAGCACGTACATACGATAATCATACGATAATTTAAAGTGCGTTCTCCTGCTAACCGACGTTGATCGCGAGAGGATCTAGTGGATGAATACGGTTGCACCGGACCTGATTATTACAAATTTTATTCAGGTAATATCCACTAAGCGGAACTGAGTTTCATGCGTTGATAAATACTAGCTTTTCGTCAATCGCTAACTAAAGGATTTCATTCTATGTCGATCGGCAGACGCTACTTTCAATCCCGCAAAATCGTAGAGCGGTCCGGTAAATTCGTATTCTCAAGTGGTGTCGGGCTTCCGCTTACCATCGGTGTAGACGATGATATCGTACGGGTAATTGGGATCAAGAGCGTTGGCCCCGATGCAGAGAAGGCCTCGCAAATAATCGCGGTCGGCCATCGATTCGAGAATATGCTTCATCATTTCATTACGTTCTAACCTGTCGAGAGAGATATAAGGGAACGCTGCGATCAAATACGAACGTTCTTTCGGAGCTGTTTCAAGTGTCACCCAATTGTATTTCTCTTTCGTAAGCCCGTGCTTAACCCGGGAGCTTAGAGTCTTGAATTGTCGCTCGAACCCCCGCTGTTCCGCGTACCCTACGTTTAGAAGGAGCAATCCCACTTCCGTCCAATGGTCTATCTTTCGTTCGATCACATAGTTAATGATGTCCCGCCACCATTTCGTTAGTTTGAGGCGCGGCTTAGTCACCGATACGCCTCGCTCCCGCCCAACAAAGTACGGGTCCAGTTCCTTCGATTTCAGCATTAGGTTGAACGAATACTCCCCTGACGTTTCTGCATCCCCCAGATTGAAAGCAGTATCGAGATAAAAACCCAACAGATCGCCTTCATCCCCAAGATAATGGATTTGGTTTTCCAATTCGGCACGACGCGTTAGGTAGTGCAATGCCTCAACTTCGTTTTCGAGGATTGTGAAGATCACCTCAAGATCGTGGATGGAAACGGAGGGAACGGCAATCTCGGGCGGGTCGTCGATAAGGCCAGCATCAATACACATTCTCAAATTGCCCGAAACTGTTCCCAGATCTTCCTGCGACAACGCCAAGGGCACATAATGTTCGACCAGTGTGTTATCTACAACATGCACTTGTCCGCCAATTGTGTTGAATTGGTGTATCCCGCGATTCTGGGATAGGAATCTGATAAGCCTGATCGCTTGTTTCGCGGGATCTACAACAAGGTTCTTCAGCGTTTCGATGACACGCAATTCACCACCTCGACGTGCTGGGGGATCAACCGCGCCTGATTTGCATTCGACAACAATCGCAAAGCGATCTATTACGATCAACAGATCGTTTTCGTACGTTCTCGAATCTGATGCATCGACCCACTGGCTTCCTCGAAAGATCTTCGCAGTTGGAAAGCGGCGGGTAAAGTGCTCGAACGCTTCATCCTCAAGCAGGTTTGCTTTGGCCTTATTGTACTTCTCGATCGCGCGGGAGCCTGCATTTCGCACAAGCACTTCCATCATCGCTGGCAATATATGCCCGATAATATTTGTTAGGGGGAAGAAGTACGCATCGCTGTCAATCTTGACGATCGGTTTTTTAAAAACGGGGTTGCCTAAGATGAAATGCTCATAATTCTCGCCGGCAAGATCACCGAACCCGTAAGACCACGCGTCGAGCACCGTGCGCAGTTCCTCCCTTTTCCCGGTCTCGCCGTAAAAATCCTCAAACTCATCGAGCGTGAAGGCAAACACGTTCGGTAGAAACAAATCGGAATGATAATGAAGTGCAGTTTTCATCTGGTTCAAATCGTGGCCCGACATGTCCCAAATCTTTCGCCCCTCTTCGTCAGAGCCTGCGTTGCCTGCAGAGGTCCTCCCGAGAAGGAACTCATCCCGGTACCCCTCCCACACCTCTTTCCAGTGTGTTCCACTTCTAAAATAGGCGAGCGAGGCTAAATGGAGGTTGAGACGCAATTCGAAGCGATCCACGAGATTATAAAGAGCCTCGCCAAGCCTTTCGGGCTTGATCCCGTAATGGGTTTCAAGAACCTTAGTGATCTTCGAGAAAATCTTTTTTGTATATCGTTTCGACTGGTGCGAAAACGCAGGATTGCGGATTGCGGCAGTCTCAGATTGGAGAAGAAAAAGAACGAACCTTTTTTTGTACTCCGTCTCTCCCGCTTCCTCCGGAACATCGTAGGCGCGGAGTTGGAAAGAGTTTGTTATCTCGCTCATCAGAGTCGGCAGTTCGGATGCCCGATCCCTCAACGGTTGGGGCGAGTTTGATCTTGGGCGGGTTAGCGCAATAGCTTGGAGGATCTCTAGATAATTTGGATAGAAATCGAGTTTCCCGTCCTGTGCCTCCCGATCTATACCTTCGGCCTCCGCCAGAAAATAAAATGAGCAAAATGAGAGCAGATAAGGGGCGTCGAACTCATCGAACCAGGCGAGGAGTTGTGGATACGTTTCTTCAAACGTCGATTTTGCTTTCTTTCCAATCTTCCGGAAGGCGTCGCGACGTTCAGCGACAGAGAGATCCATTAAAGGGTTAGTGAACGGACGCAGCTCGTACTTGACCGCTTCGAACGGCTTCGACTTTTCTGCGGCTTTTTTCTTGCGCCTCGCAGACGATCTTTTTGGCGAGCGTGGCATTGATAGGTAACCTCAGTTGGCAGTCAGATTTAATCCTCACCGATTCAGATTTCCTGAACAACATTTCTTGAACTTCCGACTACTACCGCAAAAGCACCCATCGTTCGGTTTTGGAAGTCGCGAAGGTTCAACCGGGGCTTTCGGTGGTTCCGCAGCGATCAATCGTTCCAACTGCTTATCGTACACCCAAGGCTCGTCGGTATAATTCACGTATTCGAACACGACGGCCCTATTTCCCGGAGCGATTACCATCGTATACGCCTTTGCCGCACGTCGCCTATACTTTTCGATTTTAGCAATCTCTTTCGAACGGCGAACGAGCTCAGCGGACGGAACTCCCGTTGCCGCACTTCCAATGATGACGACGTCGTCAACGACGAGGGCCAGACGACGGATATTTCCCCAATTAAGTTCTGCCGTTCTAATTTCCCGTAAGAGCTGTCCGATCGCTCGCAAAACGTTGTTCGTCAAACCGAGAAGATCAAAGGCTACTCGCCGCGAATGGTCGTCGTCACTATCACGCAACTGGCCTAAGATTTCCGCAATCTCTGACGGTACGTCCAAGGCGATCTTAGGCTCGTCCTCGGTCATTCCTCGTCTGAAGAGCATCAGCTCGTCAAACACGGCTGAGAATCCTCCGATTGAGATGGCGTTGAAATCGGTTCCGTGCCTTTCCCAAAAATACGGTCGAGCGAATCGCGTATCGAGATAGGCTCCAAGAAAGTCCAGCTCATCAACCAAGATGCTGACACCGATCTGCTGCACCTCCAGCCGCTTCTCGATGTAGTGCAGAAAAACGTCAGGATGTTTCACGAACTCTGTAACGAAATCGAGATCCGCGATTGAGATGGAGAACGGATATTCACTTCCGCTAAATAGTCCGAGATCCTTAAACACGGCGAGAGTTGTTGCCAGTCCTGCGAGCTGGTGCAAAGAGACCGTCATTAGGAAAGTCTTATTGAGCTTAGATTTATCGATTTGCAGCTTACGACCCGTTTTGATCTCCGTAAATTCGGGCATGCAGGTGGCCTCAATATAATCTGCTGCCCTTTTCGCCTGTTCGAAGGCGTCCTGCACGTTTTTTTTGATGTCCGTGCGAAGACGGCTCACATCGCCTAGTTGCCCTTCCAAACGAAACTGTTTGGCTTTCGCCTCGGCCAAGATCAAAAACGGCCCCCAAGCGACCGCGATGTCGAGTTCTGTTGTCGCCCCTGCTCCTTTCGCTAGGTCGGGATATGAAAGGCCATTATAAATTGAGTCAGCTGGAAAGATTCTCGCGAGATATTCCTCTGACTTATTTTCAAGCCACTTTCCTTTGTGGAGTTGATATTTGCCATCATGAAACGCTTGATCCGACCGCGCTACCGACTCTAGAGCGTCCCACAAGGCGTCCATTGCGTTCGCGATATCAACAAGCACGGCTCGTTTGTCATTCAGGAAATACAGGGGCTTCTGTCTCACCTCCACAACGTCCGAGATTCCCGGCCTGCTTGCAGAAGTCATCCCAATCAACTGTTCCAGCCCAGTCACCTCTGCATCTGTAAAACCCAGGTTCTGGAGATGAACAGGATAGTCGGCGAAACCGAGATCGGACATCTTTTGAACCCACCCATAATGCATGGCATATTCCTTTTTCGGTAGTTTGCTCGCAAATGTGTGTTCGTCCGCAGTGCCACGTTCGGGCTTGATCTTCTGCACGCGTCTCCACTGTTTCTCAAACTTGTCCGCTTCCGCGAATACCACTTCGATATTTGACTGAATGAACGCGTTCCCGTACTCATAGATCATCCAAAGAGCCTCTTGAGCACGTGTCGGGGAGATACCAGTCTTTGCGATGAACCATCCGTCGAAGCGGCCTTGCACCTCGACTATCTCGGTCGCCGTTTGTTCCTGATATGCAGAACCGCGAACTGTCCGGGCCTGTCGTTCGATCTGCCGAGTCAGTGATGCGGCGGGATCATCCGATTCTAAGCCGGCTTCTATGAGAAGGCCGTTTACCGCCAGGATTCTTTCGCTAGCGACTTTGCAGCTCTCCACTTCGTCAGGTGAGATCTCCTCATCGGAAACGCCGAAGAACGGGTAGAGGTGATAAGCCAGAATTTCGGTTTTGACAGGTACAGTTCCGTGCGTGGCCTCAGACATTTCCGACGCGGGGCCCACGCTCATTGTCAAAAGCGTCGAGACGAAGAGCTTTTCAGCATTTGCACGCCTGCCCATCTTTTCGAGTTTCTCGATTTGTTCCGCCGCTTCCGTCTCCATCTTTTGAATCCATTCAGTCAAGTCCATAATCTTCTCGAAGAGCTGTTCGACGTCTTTTCTGCCAGCCGGCAATGAACATTCAACTATTCAGAATAAGCAATATAAGAGACGACTGTTTTCATTCCTAGGTTGCCGGACGCCAAGCAAGAGGAAGACCGATTACAAACCTCAGATGAAGGACGTGGCCTGCCAATCAGCACTTTGGCTTCCTAGGTTAAGCGATGGTCTGCGTGAAACGAGTCTGACAATCAGCAAAGCTCTCGTACTGACCGAGCTGGGGCCGGATTAATGATCGGTGTTAAATTTTGCCTCCAAATCCCTTTGCATTTTGTCTTCAAGGGCTTTGGCCTTTCGAGGGTCTTTTTCAAAAGCGATCACAGGCAGTTGATCGATAAAAATTTCGCTAAGACCCATATTGCGGAAGATCTCGCGGAACATGTAGAGTTGACCAACTCTTGCAACGGTTTCTCCAGCTAGCTGATACATATCCTCCGTCAAAGCCAGTAAATCATTTGTGCGAATCGCGATGGGATTGCGATCGCTGTCGCGAAATATGAAAGTGTCTGTTTGAAGATGGTACGTTAAGTAGTCGTGTGTAACGCAGTTTCGCATCCACGCTGCTCTGTCATCGAACAATTTTGAATAATCAGCAAGCTTCGCGCTGAGATGTTTAACGGCAACACCGAAGTGCATGCCTTCTACTTTCTTCAAACTTTCCTCATTTCGGCTTTCTCGGAGGTACGAAAGATAAACGAGCGTCTTAATATAAGGCGTGTACAGGTATTCGACCGTATCGCGAAATGCGTCCTTCACGGCATTTGCTCGCCTTTCGCCAGCGGTAGCATTGGCGAGATCGATCTTTGAACGCGAGTTCATCTGTATCGCAAACCAGTGCCGTGGATCTGCGTGCCGGAACGTAACCACGCCGCCCGCGAGAACAGATTTTTTATCTGCTTCATGTATCAGTTTTAGAAGAAGAGCATATCGCGGATCCTTTTTCGCCTCGGCTTTGGTCATCACGATAATTTCATCTAACTGTTCAAGGATGCTTTGGCGAAAATACGGCATACGGGCCGCAGCCTTAATCACTCGAAGAAAAAAGCGTTGAGCGATGGGAGTCGTCGGCGTTAGTCCAGTCAGAATACTTTCAAACTTAGCAATCGTTGTTTTTGGTGTCGCGGGATCGAATTCATTAACAAGCTTCACTAATTTTGGTGCGAACCGTCTGAAATCGGGGAAGAGGCGATTGAATATACGTTCGCCATGTTTATCCATTCCTTCCAATTGACTGCTTTTCTTCTGAGATCGCATACTCGCACACCTACCTTGATGTGTATTTTGCCAGAGCATTAGAGAGTTGTCATATATGTCGCGACGTCCAATTTGGTTATTAGCTTTTTTTTGGATTAGAATGAAAGATTGCTTTCGAGCGGGTTTCCATTCTGACCATCAAATTTAGCTGCTTTATAGGTTGTTTTCTATGGCGATTAAGAAATCTGAGCTGTATTCGTCTCTTTGGGCAAGCTGTGACGAGCTTCGCGGCGGTATGGACGCGTCCCAATACAAGGATTACGTCCTGTCGCTTTTGTTTATCAAGTATGTCAGTGACAAGTATGCCGGTGTTCCTTTTTCGCCGATAACAATTCCATCAGGTGCTGGCTTCGCAGCTATGGTTGCGCTTAAGGGTAACCCGGAAATCGGCGACAAAATAAATAAAGACATCATTGCTCCGCTCGCAGATGCCAACCAGCAACTCTCCCAGGCTGATTTTCCGGATTTCAATGACGCGACGAAATTAGGTGACGGAAAAGAGAGGCAAGACAAGCTCACTAACCTCATAGCGATTTTTGAAGACAAGGCACTCGACTTCTCAAAGAATCGGGCTGATGGCGACGATATTCTTGGAGATGCGTACGAATACCTGATGAGGCATTTCGCCACCGAAAGCGGCAAAAGCAAAGGGCAGTTTTATACTCCGGCAGAGGTCAGCCGCGTAATGGCTAAGATCATTGGAATTCGTTCGGTCAACGTAACGAACAATACCACCGTGTACGATCCTACCTGCGGATCGGCATCTCTGCTTCTAAAAGTTGCCGATGAAGCGAGGGCTAAAGTGACATTATACGGGCAGGAAAAGGATGCCACAACAAGCGGCCTTGCTCGTATGAACATGATCCTGCACAACAATCCAACCGCTCTAATCGCCCAGGGCAATACCTTGACCGATCCCAAATTTAAAGAGGGTGATACCATCAAAACCTTCAATTTTTCGGTCGCAAATCCACCGTTTTCCGACAAGCGTTGGAGTACAGGAATCGATACGCTGAACGATCCATACGAACGATTTCAATCTTTCGGTACGCCGCCAGCGAAGCAAGGTGATTATGCTTACCTGCTGCATATTATTCGGTCGCTCAAGAGCAACGGTAAAGGTGCTTGCATTTTGCCGCACGGAGTTTTGTTTCGTGGTAACGCAGAGGCTGATATTCGGCGTAATCTCGTACGCAAAGGTTACATCAAGGCGATCATCGGCTTGCCGCCGAATCTGTTTTACGGCACCGGCATACCTGCGTGCATTGTGGTTATAGATAAGGAAGATGCACATACCAGAAAAGGCATCTTTATGATCGACGCAAGTAAGGGCTTTGCCAAAGATGGACCAAAGAACCGACTGCGTGAACAAGACATCCATCGCATTGTTGACGTATTTAACAACCGAATAGACGTGCCTGGATACTCGCGGATGGTAGCGTATGAAGAAATTGAAAAGAACGAGTATAACTTAAACCTTCCACGCTATATTGACAGCCTACGGGCCGAGGATATTCAAGATATTGACGGGCATCTGCGAGGCGGCATTCCCGTTCGTGACATTGATGCTCTAGACAAATATTGGAGCGTTTGCCCACAACTGCGAAATTTCTTGTTCGGCGAAAATCGGACGGGGTACGTTGATCTGGCCGTTGAAAAAGCAAACATAAAACCCTCGATCTACGGCCATCCGGAGTTTGCTGATTTCATTGGATTGATGAACGAACATTTTACAGAATGGAAAAATCGTATTTCCAGCAGACTTAAGGAACTGGAACTGCGTTTTCATCCAAAGGAATTGATCGTCGAAGTCAGCGAAGATCTGCTAGAACATTATCAAAACGTGCCGCTGATCGACGCCTATCATGTTTATCAACACTTAACGGATTATTGGGCGGAGACGATGCAGGACGATTGTTACCTTATTGATTTGGACGGTTGGAAGGCGGAAACCTATCGCATTCTTGAAACAAACAAAAGAGGAAAAGAGGTTGACAAGGGCTGGGCCTGCGAACTCGTGCCTAAGCGGTTTGTGGTTGACCGCTTTTTCGCCGTAGAGCAACTAGCTTTGCGTGAGAAGAAAAGCGAACTTGAAAACCTAACGGCAAAACTCGCCGAGCTTGAAGATGAACACAGCGGTGACGAGGGAATACTCGACACAATCAATAGCAGGACGGACGCTTTGATCGCTAGACATGAAGCAACGATCGGTCTTTTAGAATCGACAGATCATTATGCTTTCAACAAATATACGAAGGCCGTCGCCGATCAGGAACACCAAGCACACAAACAGGAGGAACTCGAAATTGATCCGCGTATCCAAGTTCTCTTAAAGAACAGACGGAAATTATCGCAGGCTGAGGTTAATGCCCGACTGCGAGAAGTGATCGATGTCAATGAACGCGCACTTTTGGGATCATATCTTGCTACCGTGACGGCCATAAAGCAAGCTGGTGAAACCGCCCGCGAATCTCTGAAAGCCGGGGCCGACGCTGTTCGAGATCGTTTTGCGAGAGAGTCCGAGCATGAAGACTTCACCGAGCTGCGAATAATTAATGAGTACATTGAATCTATCGATAAAATAACCGCGCTCAAGAAAGCCGTAAAGGAAGCGGACGCAAATCTCGATGCCCTCGCCTATGCAAGGTATTTGGTCCTAACCGAGCATGAGATTAAGGCTCTTGTCGTTGATGACAAATGGCTAGCGGAACTCAACCGACGAATTCATGCCGAGATGGATCGCATAAGCCATGCTTTGACATCACGAGTAAAAGTACTTGCTGACCGTTATGAAACACCATTACCAGCAATTACCCAGCGAGTTGATGAATTGGAAGCAAAGGTAAATCAACATCTGGAAAGGATGGAATTCGTGTGGAACTAAAATCCGGTTACAAACAAACTGAGATCGGGCCTGTTCCAGAAGATTGGCAGGTGTCCACCATCGGCGAGTTGGGTGAGCCGGTTAACGGCCTGACCTATTCTCCGACAGATGTGCGCAAGTACGGAACATTGGTTCTACGTGCTTCAAACATCCAAAACGGAAAGTTAAGTTTGGAAGACAATGTTTATGTGGATATGGATCTTCCGTCACGAGTAATTGTCCAGGACGGGGACTTGCTAATTTGCGTAAGGAACGGAAGTAAACAGCTTATCGGGAAATGTATTTTGCTTGACCACCGAGTCAAAGGGAGTGTGTTCGGAGCATTCATGTCGGTTGTCAGAAGCGACAACTCCAACTTTATATATCGTCAATTTCAATCTGACATCATTCAGCGGCAAATCGCTGAGGTGATGGGAGCAACGATAAATCAGCTAACAAATAAGAACCTGAAAGAATTTCTCATACCTTTCCCACCTGATATAGAAGAGCGCGAAGCAATTGTCGAGGCGTTGAGCCATGCGGATAATCTGATTGAATCGATTGAAGTCCTCATTGCCAAAAAACGCCAGATCAAACAAGGCGCGATGGATTGGCTTCTAACCGGCAAGAAGCGAGTTCCAGGTTTTACGGACAAATGGGAATCGAAACAACTCGATGATTTTGGTACCTTCCTGAAAGGTGCGGGCGTTACCAAGTCTCAGGCATCCACTGGTGACTTGCCTTGTGTCCGATACGGGGAAATCTATACTCGACATAACAATTTCGTAAATGAGTTTTACTCTTGGATTTCTCCCGACGTAGCCATGACGGCAACACGTCTCCAATTTGGGGATATCCTTTTCGCAGGCTCAGGGGAAACAAAGGAAGATATCGGAAAATGCGTTGCTTTTTTACATGATGTCGAGGCCTACGCAGGTGGCGATATAATACTTTTTCGGTTGAATAGGAAAGCGGACCCATTATTTTTCGGTTACTACCTAAACACAGCGTTCATTGCGCAGCAGAAAGCGAACAAAGGACAAGGTGACGCTGTAGTTCATATTAGCGCAACCTCTCTAGCAGCCATAGCCAGCAAGTTCCCGCAAGTCCGAGAACAGAGGGCCATAGCCACGATTTTATTCGAAATGGATGATGAGATTGCCGCGTTAACTACCAAACTTGCCAAGACTCGTCAGATCAAGCAAGGAATGATGCAGGAACTTCTGACAGGTAAGATTCGACTGGTGCAACCCGCATCGAATGTCTTACCTTTTGCGGCGAAAGAAAAAGCGGTGACAACATCTAATAAGGGACACAACTCTGCTATTAATGAAGCGGTCGTCATTTCCGTCCTGGCTAAAAACTTTGGTTCGGATCAATGGCCATTGGGCAGAAAGCGTTATACAAAACTTTCGTATCTACTTCACCGACACGCAGAAGGGGGTGCCGAAGGCTATCTAAAGAAGGCCGCCGGTCCTTATAATCCTTCAACTAAATACAAAGGCGCCGAAAAGATAGCTCTGACGAATCGATATGTTCGCTCACACGCTCGCGATAATTTTTCGGGGTTTGTCGCCGCCGAGAAAATTGCCGAAGCCGAAGGTTATTTTTCCAAATGGTACGGAGACAATACAATCGGATGGCTCGAACAATTTCGCTACAAAAAGAATGACGAGCTTGAATTGCTGGCAACCGTGGACATGGCGATGGTAGGTCTTCGCGACGCTGGTATACAAGTGGACACGGCTTCGGTGAAGCAATACATTCACGACGCACCCGAGTGGACAGTCAAACTGAATCGTCCGATCTTTTCCGATGACAATATTGTGGAAGCCATTGAATGGTCAAAGCAATTATTCGGTTCCTAAGAAATCAATATATGAAAAAGGCAGTTAGTACATTTGATGATGTTTGGAGTTACTGCACAGCCAGCAATCGTCTTGTTCCTATGCCACAACATTGGAATCGTGTATTTGAGTTGCTTAAAAACAAACGCCAAAAACCTTCCGGCGGCTGGATTCCTTCAATGCCGCTGATCTTGGCCGCATGGAATTCTACGATGCCAATAGAAAAACAACTTCGTTTCAAGGAGCATATCCAATGGGCAGACGATAACAATCAACTTGAAGAGATCTCTGATTATTTGCGGGCATTATCAGAAAGCAATTGGTGTCATTTTGGAGAACAGATATGAATGGCATCGGTCAACCAGAGCGTATAACGCAAAACAGGATAGTTAAGGTCTTTGTCGAAGAGTTAGGCTACCGTTATTTTGGGGACTGGTCCGACCGCGCCAGCAACAACAACATAGAAGAGCGACTGCTCGCAGACTGGCTTACGAAAAGCGGTTATTCGGCGGATCAAATAAATCGTGCGATACGACAGCTTCATATAGAGGCCGATAATTACAATCGCGGTTTGTATGCAAACAATCACGCCGTTTATTCAATGCTTCGTTACGGAGTGCCCGTAAAAGTTGAAGCGGGGAAAGTTACGGAAACCGTTCACGTAATAAATTGGAAGGAGCCGGAGAAAAATGATTTTGGAATTGCCGAGGAAGTCACGCTTCGCGGCAATATCCAACGCCGCCCCGATCTTGTACTGTATATCAACGGCATCGCGATCGGAGTAGTCGAGCTGAAGAACAGTCGAGTGACAATTGGTGACGGCATTCGCCAAAACCTTTCAAATCAGCAGCCGGAGTTTAATGCATGGTTTTTCAGTACCATTCAGTTTATCTTTGCCGGCAACGACTCTGAAGGGCTTCAATACGGGACGATTCTGACACCGGAAAAATTTTTCCTTAGATGGAAGGAAGACGAGGATGATAACACTCGATTTAAACTCGACAAGTACTTGCTCAAGATCTGCGAAAAGAATCGCCTAATTGAGTTAATGCATGATTTTGTTCTGTTTGACGGTGGTATTAAAAAACTTCCACGAGTCCATCAATACAATGCTATTAAGAACGCGCAGGAGAGAATTCATCGACGTGAAGGCGGCATAATCTGGCATACTCAGGGCAGCGGCAAAAGCATCGTAATGGTCCTGCTGGCAAAATGGATACTTGAGAACAATCCTCTCGCCCGAATAGCAATCATCACCGACCGCGACGAACTGGATAAGCAAATAAAAAGCGTTTTCGAGGCTACGGGTGAGCAGATATACCGCACGAACAGCGGACGGGATCTCATAAATCAACTTTCAAAGGCTACACCGCGTCTTCTGTGTTCGCTCGTGCATAAATTTGGGCGCCGGGACGTAGAAGATTTTGATGACTTCATTAAAGAATTGGAATCGCAGCCGAGCAAAACGGTTGGAGAGGTGTTTGTATTTGTCGACGAATGTCACCGAACCCAGAGCGGAAAGCTTCATCGGGCAATGACGGCAATAATGCCGAATGCAATTTTTGTCGGATTTACCGGAACTCCGTTGCTTAAGAAAGACAAGAAAACCACGCTCGAAGTTTTCGGCAGTTATATCACACACATATAAATTCAGCGAAGCGGTAGATGACGAAGTTGTTCTTGATCTCGTGTATGAGGCCCGAGATATAGATCAACGTCTAACGTCGCAAG
>JANMSP010000177.1:0-3506 GCA_031389475.1 Pyrinomonadaceae bacterium | reverse complement strand
TATGTCGAGCTGAATCTGAGATCAAACCGGATTGCACATCATCTCCTGTCGCTGGGCCTTGAACAAGAGGCTTTCAGAATGCCCAGCAACGCGGCGATCATATTTGGCGAACGCTGCATTAGAATCGCAATGAAAGCCTCTTGTTCAAGGCCCAGCGACAGGAGATGATGTGCAATCCGGTTTGATCTCAGATTCAGCTCGACATAAGTGAGCCTTTCGTCTCCGCAAACTATTGCGATACGTCCGGGATCACGTTCGACTTCCCGCTCAAAAAGTTTATGAACACTGTACATTTGTTGATTCTCGAAGCCGCCGCCCATGCAAAACAACCCTCATCCAATACGGAGGGTTGTTTTGCTTTTATAATTTGAGTCATTTCCGAAAAGGCGGCTACTGACGCTTTAAATAAGGCGGCCGGACAATATTAAATAGCTTTTTGACGATCAAGATTCGTCGATCTCGCAATTAAATTTCTAGGCGGCCTTTGAGCTAACTTCACCACTCGACCCAATTATCGACCATGGCAAATTTAGTTGGATCACGCCCGGTTCACGCCCTAAATTTGATTTGTTCCTCGGGGCAACATCTACGACGCTAAATGACGCCATGTTTTGATTGTCATAAGTTTGTCGCCCGTTCTCCAGGATACGGAATCTCAAAGTGTAGAACCCGGAATTAAGCAGATTTCCCGGTATTTGAAAACTGGAGACATACTTACCTTCGGTGTCTTTTGAAATCTCGGCTCCGGTTGTCAACACAATTATCCCCTGCTCGTTAACAAGGTGATAGGCAAAATATGCACTTCGCGTTGACAATAAACGCCAAAATTTGGTTTCGACGTTGATCGGTGTCTGCATGGTGATAAGGCCGGATTCCTTATCGACCTCCGGAAACAAGCTTATACGGTTGATCCTGGCGAATTCATTTCCGGGGGCCGATTCCGGAGTTTCCCATTCCTGGGACTGACCCTGGGTGATAGAACTCTCAAGGTACTTGGAGATAATGGTTAAGGGATCGCCAGAATCCTTAAGTTGGCCTTTGCTAAGAAAAACCGCGCTTTTGCAAAGGGTCTGTACCGCGACCATGTTGTGGCTGACGAAAAGAATAGTTCGTCCCTGTGAGGTAACGTCTCCCATTTTGCCCAGGCATTTCTTTTGAAACTCTACGTCACCCACCGCCAGGACTTCGTCGACAATGAGAATCTCCGCCTCAAGATGAGCGGCCACCGCGAATGCCAGCCTGACCTTCATACCGCTGCTGTAACGTTTCACGGGCGTGTCGATAAAGCGTTCGACATCCGAAAAAGCGACTATCTCGTCGAAGTGTTTTCTGATCTCATCTTTGGTCATTCCGAGAATCGCGCCATTCAGGAAAACATTCTCCCGGCCGGTAAGTTCGGGATGGAATCCGGTCCCAACCTCTAGCAGGCTCGCAATTCGTCCTTTAAGCCGCACCTCGCCAGTCGTTGGAGCAGTGATTCGCGAAAGTATTTTAAGGAGCGTGCTTTTGCCCGCACCATTGTGGCCTATGATGCCGAGAGCATCGCCCTGTTTGACTTCAAACGATACGTTCTTAAGCGCCCAGAGCTCGTCGCCTGATGCCGCCGTCGATAAGTTTGCCGTACCATCCACTTTTGAAAGCGGGTTAGGTTTCCCCCGAAACTTGGCCCAGGCACGATTTACGTCATCGACCAGCCGATGGCCTCCAATCTCGCCAAGGCGATAGTGCTTTGATAGATCTTCAATTTGAATTACTGTTTGTGGCATGAATTTTACGCCGGCCGGTATCCGGGGCCTGACCGATCGACAGGGTTAGTGCAACCTAAATGGTGTCCATGAACTTTTTTTCTACGTGATTGAACAAAATGACGCCTACGGCGAGGATCACCAGGGTCGCGGCGCCCGAAATACCGAGGTGTGTCCAGCTGAATGTCCCTGTTCCGAGAAATGCGAACCTGAATGTCTCAATGACCGGAGTCATCGGGTTGATGAGCATGATCCACCGATATTCCTCCGGAAGCTTTGAAAGCGGTATAATCACCGGCGTCGTGTACATCAATAGCTGCGTTCCGAACTGAACAACAAATCTCAGGTCGCGATATCTGGTAGTCAGGGACGAAATGATGATCCCGGTGCCAAGCCCGAGAGCCGCCATCAGAAGGACAAGCGGAACCACGAGCAGCAAGGCCCATGTAGGCTGGACTGCCGAACCACTGGCTAGGAAATAAAAGTAAAATGCCAGGAACAATCCAAGCTGTATCCCGAATTTGATAAAATTGGAGATCGCGACCGAGACCGGTACGGCAAGCCTCGGAAAGTAAACCTTGCCAAAAAGATGAGCATTGGTCGAGAAGGTTTCGGACGTTTTCAACATACAATCCGAGAAATAGTTCCACGCCGTTATCCCCGACATATAAAACAGTATCTTTGGCAAACCGTCGGTTGAAATCTGTGCGATATTTCCAAAAATTATTGTGAACGTTAACGTCGTTAGCAGGGGCTGAATAATGAACCATAGCGGGCCGAGGATCGTCTGTTTATAAAGCGAAACAAAGTCTCGCCGTACGAACATCATCACGAGATCCCGATACCGCCAGAGATCTGCCAGATGAAGGTCGAACCAGCCGGTTCGCGGGCGGATAACCAAAGTCCATTCCTCTTGAGAAACTGATCCAGTGGAAAGTGTTGACTTTCCCTCATCGTTACCCGTGTTCGGAATAAAATTGCTTGATATCACGTCTGAGCTATTTTCTGACATATGTTGAAAGGATCAATTTTCCCGCTAAATAGTTTGCGACCGCTGTATTTGATTAAGGTGGCCCGAAAAATTGACATTGGATGCCTCGGACATCAGTCCGATACTTATCCATTGCCAAATAAAAAAGCTGTTATCACCGTTGCCTCGAGTGAAATTATCCAGAGTTTCGGTCACTACATCGGGTTTCAACCAGGAACCGCCGACATTCTTTAAAGCCGATCTCACCAATTCAGCGGTCCAGTCGCTCAGCTCGCCTCGAAGCCATTCCCGCTGCGGCGTTTGGATCGGGCGCTTCGGGGCCTCGGACAAGCCCTTGGCAATCAACCCTTTGGCAATTTTCCGCAACATTATCTTTCCCTGAAACTCGTCGATCTTCCGTTCGGACGGCTGCCGAAACGCCAGCTCGAACAATCGATGGTCCAGAAACGGTTCACGCAATTCAACCGACGACCTCATTGAAATACGGTCGTTAAAGCGCATCGCCCTCGGTATTTTTGTGTATATTGCGTCCCGGTACTGCATATTTTGGAGCGGGTCGGAAAAAAGCCTCGGAAACTCGGCCGGCGAAGCCAACGCTTGAAACTCGGGTGTAAGACATTCGGGACGGACGGGCGATTCTTTTGTGCCCTGAACCAGACTTGCCTGGCCGCCGTTCAATGATGATGAGTAATAATCGTATCCGGCCCACTGTTCGTCCATGCCGTTGCCGTCGAGCAGCACGATCGAGCCGTTTTTGCGAGCGGTTTCGA
>JANMSP010000170.1:0-5549 GCA_031389475.1 Pyrinomonadaceae bacterium | reverse complement strand
GATAGCCTTCGGCGTGGATGTAGCTGATTTCTTTGAGTTTCAAAGCGCCTTCGAGAGCGACCGGGAAATTTATCCCGCGTCCCAAGTATAGAAAATCCTGTACGCGGAAGAATTCTTTTGACAGGTCTTCTATAACATCGGCGTCATTCAAAAGCTGCTCGATCTTCAACGGCAGTTCCGCCAGATCCTGCGCTAACTTTTTAGCCTTTTCTTCATCTATCAGCCCGCGAAGCTGTCCCAGGTGAGTCGCAAAAAGATAGAGTGCAACCATTTGGGATGTGAATGCCTTTGTCGAAGCAACGCCGATCTCCGGCCCGGCGTGCGTGAGAATCGTACCGTCCGCCTCGCGGTGGATCATCGAACCCTGCACATTACAGATGGCTAAAACTTTGCAGCCCGAACGCTTTGCTTCGCGCATTGCGGCAATCGTATCGGCGGTTTCGCCGGACTGCGATATAACGATTATCAGATCCGTTTCGTTCAAAACCGGATCGCGATAGCGGAATTCCGATGCGTAATCGACCTCGACCGGCACGCGGGCAAGCTGTTCGATCATGTATTTTCCGGCCAGAGCCGCATGCCAGGACGTACCGCAAGCCGCGATCTTTACGGAAGTGGCGGCACGGAAATCGTCTTCGGAAATATCGACCAGATCGAGATAAACTTTGCCGGTATCCAGCGAAACACGCCCTTGCGCAGTATCGCGGACGGCCCTCGGCTGCTCGTAAATCTCTTTGAGCATAAAATGCTTAAAGCCGCCCTTCTCCGCCATGATCGGGTCCCAGGTGATCCGCTGCTGCTTCGGCTCGACGACGTTGCCGTCAAAATCCGTCACACGAACTGAGTCCCGCGTCAGCACTGCGATTTCCCGATCGCCGAGAAAGAAAAAATCGCGGGTATGCGCTAGTATCGGCGGAATGTCGGAAGCGACAAAAAATTCCCCATCGCCCAAACCGATAACGACCGGCGGCCCTTCGCGAACGGCGATAATGGTATCCGGCTCATCGACCGAAATGATCGACAAGGCAAAAATTCCCTTTAGTTCCGCTACCGTTTTGCGGACGGCGAGTTCGAGCGAAAGATTTTCCGTCTCGATATAATGCCCGATCAAATGTGCGACAACTTCCGTATCGGTTTCGGTCTTAAACTCGCTTCCCTGCTCCGCTAACCGCTCTTTAAGAGTCAGATAATACTCAATAATACCGTTATGGACGACGACGACTTTACCCGACTGATCGCGGTGCGGGTGAGCATTTTCCTCGGTCGGCCGCCCGTGCGTCGCCCACCTCGTATGCCCGATCCCGTAATTTCCGTCAAGCGGATTCAGCCGAATACACTCTTCCAAATTACGCAGCTTCCCTTCCGCCCGCCGCAACGAAAGCTTCTGGTTTTCATCGACAACGGCAATCCCCGCCGAATCGTAACCGCGATATTCGAGTTTACGCAAGCCGTCAATTATGAGCGGCACAACTTGTTTATTTCCAACGTATCCGACAATTCCACACATATTTTCTATTTCGTTCTAACCGCCTGCAAAAACTCGAACGGACTTACGATCTTTAAGTCTGGGAAAGATGAGATAAACGCCGAATCATACCGCAGATCCAGCAAATCATAGTCGCGGCTGACCAAATAATCGGCGTTAGCCTCTAGTGCCAGATTGATAAACACTTCATCGGCCGGATCTCTTTCAAACCGAAAAACTCGTTTGGGTTCATCAACGATTATCGCATTTTCGCGAATTTTACTTAGGACGGATTCCGGCCGTTCACCGCGAAGCTGCTGATATTTGGCTACAAGTTTGGGCCGGGTAACGACCGATTGAATTTCAAGAAGTGTGGCCTGAGTCGCAACCAGCTTAAACCTCGTTTCCGAAAGAAGTTGAATGCAAGCACCTGCCGGGCCGTTGGGACTTAGAATACCCTGCAATATAATATTGCTATCAAATACAGCAGATCTCATCGGCACGAAAGCGGGGTCATCTGACGAACTTCCGCCAGTTCCGAATCAATTAATTCTTCAAGCTCACTTTCCGTAATACCGATACGTTTGGTTTCGTTATGAATAGGTTTGAGTAATTCGGCCAATGTGGGTTCTGCCTCACGAACCAAAACGTGCCTGACAAATTCGTCAAGCTTTTGCCCGTTTCGCTTAGCCTTCCTTCGGAGTTCGGCTTCGGTCTCTCTTGGAAGTTCTATTGTAATGCTCATAATCAACCACCTATTGCACCAATTTTATCATATGAGGTAGCAATATACGGCACAGCCTTTTTATCTCCAACGTTTCCGACGATTCCACAGGTTATTTATTTTTTTGATAGGCTTGCCTCGGAGGGGTGCAATCGATTGATAACTTCTGATGCAGTGTCTTTTTTTCCTGGAAACACTGCTTTGCCACCGGTTTCCTTTGTAATTTTTTCGAGATAGTTTTTCGATGCGGTCTGAAGAGTCTTGTTTATTTTACCTTTTCCGTCCAAAAAGTTATTTATAAGTCCAATTGCGTATACCTTAATTCCACTCTGTTTCAAGAAGGTTATTAACTCATCCGATTTTAATATGCTTGTTCGATCTTCACCATCGGTAATCAGAAAGAGAATCCGATTAGAAAATTTATGACAGAGAGGTGGATTAGCGGAAGCAACTTTTTCCGCCGCGGTCTTAATGGCATCAGAGAGAGTGGTCTGTCCACCCAAAGTATAGATGCTTTCGATTTCCTTTATAACCAAATTAAGGTCCGCGCTGCACTCGATCCCCATAGTAATACTCGCATTCTTCGACGGTGTAGGGTCAGTCGCAAACTTGAATATCGAGTAGGAAGCCGCCATTCCTGTCGTATTCACGATCTCCTTAGCGAGTTTAATCTCGTTGTCGATTTCAATTCGCAGGGATCCAGTATTGTCTATTAAGATTCCATAAATAGAATGCTGGGTTTGACCGGCAACCGTAATTGCAATATTCAATATTAAAAACAGTATCAAGAGAATTCTTGTTTTCATAATCTTTCATTCGTCCCGTCATCGAGATTCTTCCGATGAATGGCGGGAACACCCGCGACGAGTGTGTCGGCTTTAACGTCTTTAGTCACAACACTTCCCGCACCGGTCATTGCCCCATCGCCGACCGTGACTGGAGCTACGAGCATTGTGTCCGAGCCGATCTTAACATTATTGCCGATGTGAGTTTCGTGTTTGTTTTTGCCGTCGTAATTGCAGGTTATTGTTCCTGCGCCGATGTTGGTTTTCTCGCCGATCGTGGCGTCGCCGAGATAGGCTAGATGACTGGCTTTGGAACCGCGGCCTAGTTTGGTTTTTTTAAGCTCGACGAAGTTGCCGACTTTCGAGCCTTCTTCTAATTTTGTGTGGCCGCGAAGGTGGGCGAAAGGGCCGACGGTGCAATTATTTCCGACATCCGAATCGATAATCACGCAGTTATCAAGTATGTCTACGCTGTCGCCGATAGTCGAGTTCGTGATCCGCGTGCCGGATCGGATCGTGCAGCCATCGCCGATCGTGGTTTCGCCTTCAATCGTTACATCCGGATAAATTACCGTGTCGCTGCCGATCTTCGCTTCTTCACTGACATAAGCGTTTTTCGGATCGATGAAGGTAACGCCGTGATCGAGCATTAATCTTCGGATCGTGCGTCTGCACAAAATTCGTTCGAGATCGGCTAGCTGAACGCGGTTGTTGATGCCTTCGATCTCATGTGGATCGTTGTGAATGTAAACCGCAATTTCCTCGCCGGCTTCGCGAAGAAGCGCCGGGACGTCGGTCAGATAATATTCGCCCTGAGCATTGTTGTTTTTCACCATCGAGAGCGCCGAAAAGAGCTTTTTGGTGTCGAAACAGTAGATACCCGCATTTATTTCAGCGATCTGTTTCTCGTCGTCGGTCGCGTCTTTCTGCTCGACGATGCGTTCGAATTTCTTGTTAATATCGCGGACGATGCGGCCGTATCCGGTCGGGTCTTTTAATTTCACGGTCAACGCAGTACATGCGGCTTCATGCCGGTAGTGTTCCTGGATCAAAGCTCCAAGCGTTTCAGGCTTGATCATCGGAACATCACCAGATAATACTAGCAACGTCGAGTCGTTATTCTCCAAAAATTCCCGCGCCGAGTTGACGGCATCGCCTGTCCCAAGCTGCTGTTCTTGCCTTACGAAAACACATTGTGCTCCGTTCGTTTCACTAAGAACGGCCTTTTCCACGTCTTCGCCCTGATGGCCGATCACAACGTAAATCTTTTCCGGAGCAAGCGCCGTCGCGGTGCGGCAAACGTGATTTATCAGCGGCCGCCCGTCCAGTTTGTGAAGCACTTTTGCCAGGTCCGAACGCATTCGCGTTCCCAAACCTGCCGCAAGGATCAACACATCGAGCGATTTTCGTTCATCGCGAACATTTTCCATAACAGGATTTTGCCACAAATTACACGGATAGCACGAATAAGAATTTTTGATTCATCACAATCGAGCACATCTGAGAACCGAGCGGGCGAGGCGTTCGGCATTGTGCCTGACCTTTTCGCCCTCCTCTAACAGATTGACGGAAACGATCTCCGCCCCTTCAATGTTTTCCCCAGAGATCGAGCCGTGAACACCGATCTGATCCGCACCTTCGGTTTTATAACGGGCCGTCTGCTCATCACTGATCGGGCGGCTGTTGACGATGATGTAATCGAAATTAAGCGTTGGGGCATATTCGCGGACACATTCCAGATGCCCGCGTGCGGTCATGCCGTCAGTTTCGCCGGGCTGCGTCATTAAGTTGCAGATGAAAACTTTTCGCGCCCGCGAAGCCTGGATCGCTTCCGAAACACCTCGGACGAGCAGCGGCGGGAGAAGGCTGGTGAACAGCGATCCGGGACCGACGGTGATCAGATCGGCATTCTTTATTGCCTCAAGAGCGTCCGGCATCGGGCGGCAATCTTCGGGTTCGAGGTAAAGCCGTTTTATGTAGTTACCAACCTTTCCGATATTTGTTTCGCCGCGAATAACCGAGCCGTCTTTAAGTTCCGCAGCGATCCTGACATCCGAAATCGTCGCCGGATAGATCGTTCCTTTGCTAGCGAGAATCTCCGAGGAAAGTTTGACCGCCTCCGCAAAATCGCCCGTGATATCGGAAAGTGCGGCCAGAAAAAGATTCCCGAAACTGTGTCCGCTCAGTTGGCCGTCGCCGCTAAATCTGTGTCGGAAAAGTTTGGATAAAAGATTCGAGTCTTCCGACAACGCCACCATGCAATTGCGGATATCGCCCGGCGGCGGCATTTGCAGCTCGTCACGCAAACGGCCGGAACTGCCACCGTCATCCGACACCGCAACGATCGCTGACAATCGCCGTACAACGAGTTTTTCGTCGGCCATTGCGTTGACGTGATTTTTCAAGCCAGAGAGCAGCATCGCAAGCCCGTTCCCGCCGCCTATAGCGACAAAATTCAGCCCGGTTGAACTGTCGGAAAAGAGGTGATGCTTCATTTAGTAGGAAGGCAAGCGAATCGCACGCAGCGGTAAGCGAGAACGAAAGAAACAATTGAAACGATTGTCGGCGAGCGCTG
>JANMSP010000138.1:0-3360 GCA_031389475.1 Pyrinomonadaceae bacterium | reverse complement strand
CATACAGTTATTTAGGTTACAGTGCACTAATAACCAACCGCCAGTCCATCACTTCTCGAATCGATAGCACCCAATCTCACACCATCATCATCGATCATTATTCCGGTCGCGGAAGCAATATTACCGGGACGTCCGGTGAACTTGTGGCCGTACGACGAAAGGATGTTCATTGTATCCGGGGACATGCCGTACATTTCGTACATCACTTCATCGGGAAACCATTGGTGGTGAATGCGCGGCGAATCGATTGCCGCCTGAATGCCCATTCCGTGGTCGATTATATTTATCACCGTCTGCATCACCGCCGAAATAATACGCGGCCCGCCGCGAGCTCCGAGGGCAAACCACACTGTTCCATCCTTTTTGAGAACGATTACGGGTGTCATTGACGATAAAGGGCGCTTTTGGGGCTGCACGGCATTTCGTTCACCCTGAATCAATCCATACAAATTCGCCTTACCAGGCTTTGCGGCAAAATCGTCCATTTCATCATTTAAAAGCACTCCGGTGCCTTTGGCCGTTACACGCGATCCGTAAAGATCATTGATAGTGTACGTGTTCGACACGACATTTCCCGCCGGATCGATAACCGTGTAATGAGTCGTTTCCATGCCCTCCGATCCGGTAATTTGGCCGTGGCCGATCTCGGTGCTGGCGGTGGCTTTACCGGTTTCAATAGTTGCACGCCGCTTTTCCAGGTAGCCTTTATCAAGCAGTTTCTTAACCGGAACATCCGCGAAATCAGGATCGGCCATAAATTCCGCCCGGTCGGCAAATGCACGCCGCGATGCTTCGATCAGGACCTGATACTTGGCCGCCGAGTTGTGTCCCATCGATTTCACGTCATAAGCTTCGAGCATATTCAAAACCTGTAACAAGACTATTCCGCCCGAACTCGGCGGCGGCATTGTCAGAATTTCGTGGCCGCGATACAATCCGGTCAGCGGCGTGCGTTCTTTTGCTTCGTATTTTTTGAGGTCTTCGAGAGTGATCAGGCCATTATTCGCCTTCATATCGGCGGCGATCAATCGAGCGGTTTTACCGGTGTAAAATTCCTTCGCTCCGATAATACCGACGCGGGAAAGAGTTTGAGCGAGTTCCGGCTGTTTAAAAAGGTCGCCTTCCTGGAAATATTTTCCGTTGTTGAGGAAGATACGGTTGCTGTCAGGATATTTCGAAAGATGTTCTTTGAAAGCGACTAGCAGGCCGGCAAGCCTGTTTGTAAGGACATATCCGTTTTGGGCCAAAAGACGGGCCGGTTCGACCAACTGTCTCCAGCTAATTTTGCCCGAGCCGTGTTTTTTGAATGCGAGATCGAATCCGGCTAGCGTTCCGGGAACGCCGGACGCACGGTAGCCGATCGTCGAAGAACCTTCGCCGCGAATCAGATTGCCTTCCTTATCGACAAAAACATCGCGCGTCGCCGCCAGCGGGGCTATTTCACGATAATCGATAGCGATAGTTTTGCCGTCCTTCGTACGGATCATCATAAAGCCGCCGCCGCCGATATTTCCGGCCTCGGGATATACCACGGCAAGCGCCAGCCCAACCGCGACCGCCGCGTCAACGGCATTCCCGCCTTTCTTCATGATATCGACACCGATTTTGGACGCCAGCTCGTGCTGAGACGCAACCATCGCATGCTTCCCTCTAACCGGTTCGGGAGCGGCCGCGAATATCGCTGAACGGGCCGGAACAAGGGAGAAAAAGAACGATGTGAAGATAAAAAAGGCGAAGGCGATCCGGAGGGCGGTATTTTTCATATTGAAACTCTAACAAAACTTAATTTTATCGACAAACCGGGCGTTACTTCCCACCGCCTTTAATATTAAAGGCGAACGGGTTATAGTCATTTTTCAGCCAGAAATTCGATACGTGGAAAATTGAGACGATGATTGAAGGCGACAGTAGCACCAATGCAATTAACACCTTATTCACCGAAAAATATGGTGCAGAAGATCGGGCGCCTGCCGTCGCGACTCCTTAGAAGTCTTACCGAATACCGCTTTTACGCATATTTGGCTATTTTGGGTCCCGGATTAATTGCCGCCAACGCGGGCAACGACGCCAGCGGAATCGCTACATATTCGACTGTCGGAGCAGGATTCGGTTACACCCTTCTCTGGACATTCATCCCGATCACTCTGAGCCTTATCGTCGTGCAGGAAATGTGCGTCCGTATGGGCGTCGTCACCGGGCAAGGCCTTGCCGATCTTATTCGGGAGCAGTTCGGTGTGCGCTGGACAGCGTTCGTAATGATCGCTTTGCTGCTAGCGAATATGGGAGTAATTATTTCCGAATTCGTCGGTATCGCCCAGGCTTCGGAACTGATCGGTGTTTCGCGTTTTATAGCTATTCCGCTCGCTTCAGGACTCATCTGGTGGCTGGTTGTCAAAGGATCGCAGAAAAGGGTGGAACGCGTCTTTCTGGTAATGTCGCTGGTTTTTTTCTGTTACATCATCTCTGCTTTTATCGCGAAACCCGACTGGGCCGAGGTCGCTGTCAGCGTCGTCCAGCCTAGTTTCAGCCTCGATACAATATATTTATTCACGGTAATGGCTTTGATCGGGACTACAATTACTCCATTCATGCAGGTCTATGTTCAATCGGCGGTCGTGGAAAAAGCGATGGACAAAGATGATCTGCCGCTAGTGCGGGCGGATGTAATCGTCGGAACTGTTTTCGCTTGTACCGTTTCGGCATTCATCGTAATTTCAACAGGCGCGACGCTTCACGTTCTCGGCATCACGGAAATCGATTCCGCCGCTACGGCAGCTCAATCATTGGCTCCCGTTGCCGGTGTTTATGCGAAGTACCTGTTTGCCGTCGGGCTTTTCGGTGCGGCGATGCTGGCCATGGGCGTGATTCCGCTGGCTACCGCTTATTCTCTGAGCGAGGCCTTGGGTTTCGAAAAAGGCTTGTCACGCTCATTCCGGGAAGCTCCGATCTTTCTTGGCATTTTTACGGCTCTGATTCTTATCGGTGCCTTCGTCGCGATGATTCCCGGCATTCCGCAGATCAAGCTTCTGCTTTTTACGCAGTGTGTCAACGGCCTTTTACTGCCTATCGTCCTGACCGCCATCGTGAAATTAGCAAATAATTCCGAGATCATGGGCGAGCATAAAAATACGCTCTTATTCAATATCTTCGCGTGGTCGATAACTATTATAGTTTCAACACTGTCACTTTTGTTGATTGGAAACACAATAGCTGATATGTTGTCCTAACTTTATGGCTCCGTCCTCGTTTCAAAAAAAGGCCGTCGTCTTTGTAATATTCTCCGGAACGATAACGCTGATACTGGTCGCTTTTCCGCTCGTCGAGGGCTGGCTGCAGGAATACATCCTGCCGCAATTCGAT
>JANMSP010000141.1:0-5500 GCA_031389475.1 Pyrinomonadaceae bacterium | reverse complement strand
CTGTACCGAATAATGCATCAACGATCACGTCAGGATCGTCGCAGTGAAAATTGAGGCTATCGTATTCAAGCCATTCTTCGAGGCTGGTTATTTCTTCAAAGGCAAGGTCAGGACAATCGGGATCGAATGATTCGCTTTCGGTGATCTTTTGCAGTATTTCAAAATTAGTCTGGGCATGGTCTTTCGAATTCTCGATCAGGCCGAAAAGGCAAACTTCGACGTCCGCTCCCTGCGTCCACAGTATTCTCGCTAGGGCAGCTCCATCGCCGCCGTTATTTCCCTTTCCGCAGAATACCAAAATAGATCTTCCCTCAACCGAGCCGCCAAGCCTTTCGGTTATAACGCAAGCCGCGCGGTACGCTGCGTTTTCCATTAATATCTGCGGCGGAATCCGGTATTTCTCGGTTGTGAGACGATCGACCTCGCGCATCTCCGCGGCTGTTAGAACTTTCTGCATATACTACTAAATTGCCACGAAAAGGCCCGGAGTTCAAATTTTTGGCTTTTTTAGTGAATCCGATAATGTCCTAATCGCTGATTTTAAGCTTGCTTATTCTTCCTCATCTTGCTTAGCGTCCTTCGCGACTTTGCGTGAAACCTCTTTTTTTCTCACACAAAGCCGCAAATCAAAGCCGCGAAAAACGAAAAAAAATAACAGTCCAATAATCGACTTAGAGAAGATCTCGGCAAATAAAAAAACCGCATCCAGTTAAAATGCGGTTTCGGTAACTTTATGATGGAGTTTGCGAAATTAAAGACACATCGGCATATCGCGACGGCTGCCTGACAAAAGAATTTGTCTGCCACTGTACTTGATCACTTTTTATTTCCGTTCATTTAATAAAAAGGGACAATCGCGCGCCGTTTCCATAAAATTTGGTCAACGATAGATGAAACAGATTGACCCACTAAGGCAACCACTTGGATGAAGCGAAGCAATTCTGCATTTCATTTGAATATGCTCATTTCCGGCGGAAAAAAAGGCGGTCCGAAGACCGCCTAAAGTTTCCCGCATTGTGTATTGTTTTACGGTGCGGCCGTGAAATTTACGTCTGTCAGATTGTCATTGACAGTTAACGTCTGGGGCGTAAATGTATTGCGTTTTGCCGCAACACTGATCGTGTAGGTGCCGCCCGCCGCCATTCCGTTAAACGTGTAATACCCGAATGTAGTCGTAACCGCGACGCGCAAATTGCCGTTTGCATCGGCAATCGTCACGCGGGCGCCTAAAACACCTCGCCCTGACGACGTCATTACGCGGCCGGAAACCGACACGGACGCAGCCGCACCGCTCGGCGCCTGGATCTGAACTGTGACCGGTGCTCCAGTTTTGAAGAATCCGATCGTCGCGTTCACGGTCTGCGGCGGACGATTGGAATCAAAACGGAAATTATACATCGTGCCCCAGCGGATCGCGTTGGCGTTCTGATTTTGGGCAAAGGTTTCCGAGCTCCATGTCATCGAGCCCGCTGTCTGTGTTTGCGTCCAGGGTGCATTGCTGAATCCGGTGTTTCCCACCGTACCGTCTGCCGCCCATCCCGGATGCTGCGGCGGTGCGCGGAAGCCAATATTACTCAGTGAAACCCCGGATCCTAGCGGCATACCAAACGACTGGATCGACCGGTCGAGATTTTCGTTAAAAATCGCATATTCGTAATGCCAGACGCCGGGCGAAGGATTTGTTACTTTGTAGGCAACTCTCGCAACTCCGTCAGTGCCGGGAGCCGGTTTAACTTCAACCAGTGTCGAGCCGGGCCACGCTGAAACCGCCGTTTTTGCACGAACCGTTGCCGCCGCAGGCGAAAAGCTAAAAGGGCTTCCGGTGCCGCTAACGTTGAACCTGCGGTACGAGACGTTGTTGTACATATTGCACTGCGTCGGATTCGCCTGGCACCAGGCATATTCGTGCGGCGTAACGTATTGCGACTCCGCGTAATAGGTAGCACCCGCATTCTGTGTCGTGCTTAGGTCGCTGATCTCGGTCAAAATCCGATGCGAGGGGCCCGCGTGAGCATGGCCGGTGTGGCTGTTGTTCGGCGTTGCGCTATCGTTTCGCGGATACGCCCCTGTGAAAGGGTTTATCCAGGCACGCGATCCGAGATTAGGACCGGCGTTAAGGCCGGCGGAATATGGGTCTGAGCATCCCGAGCCGAGCCTGGTTCCGCCAACGCCGTTGCAGCCGAGGCCGCATAGATTTTCGGTCAATGCGGTAAAGCCGTGTTTGACGCTCGACTGGCCGATCTGCTCGAAGCGTTCATTGTTCGCGGCCCCGCCACTCATTCGATAAAGATTTTGCGGAATCACCGGGTGGTCATTGCTCGGATTGGCAAACCAGTTCAAGTCAACCGTACCGAAATTACAGGAATCGGTTCCAACCGCGAGGCCGACCTGAGTTCCGCTGCTCGTTCCAAATTGCGCCAGCCCGATCAGATCTCCCACCACAACATCCGGTCCGGGAACGGTTCCCGCTGCCGGATTCATCGCCGGCATTTCATTAGATACAACCTCGCCATCGACGATCTGCGTGACTTCGATGGCCCGCATTGTCGCCGTGACCGAAATTTGCCCGACGACCGATCCGGCTTCCGCCGGGCGTCCGATCTCGGCGGCAAAATCGTTCGAAAGCAGCAGCCTTCCGCCCTTGATACTGAGCAGATTCTGGTTGCCGTCGTAGTCGTATTCATGCCCTTCAATATTAAAAAAGACAAACCCTGTTTTTCCGTCTCGCACAGCAAGTTCGTACGGCCCGCTAGCTAAGAGGCTCTCGATGACAAGGTCCTGATACGATGCGGTAAGTTTCGCGGGAAGTGCGGGAACATCGTGCGGAATTAGCCTCATCGACCCTGGCGAAGGGCCGCGCAGCTCGTCGTTATATACAAGCACGGTAAAAAACGAATCTCGCTCGGCATCGAAATTGAGAGCGGCCGGCGAAGATCCTTTCGATTTGGAGCCGGCCGCGTTTAACCGGTTCAGCTCGAGATCCATTGTAACGCTGCCGTTTGCAACGATCATTTTTTCGAGGGTTCCGGTATCGGCCTGTCGTCCAGCCAGTTTGACTTCGGGTACCGAATTATCGGAACTGATGCTAAAGAACACAAGTAAAGGGAGCAAAGCGATGAGGATTAATTTCAACATATTTTTCGAATTCCTGCCGTTAATGCCTGCAATGTAAGGAGCTATAAGCTGTGTCGAGGACGCAAATTGTTACTATCCTTTTACACTGTTTTGGGTGTTTTAATCAAGTCGGGTATAGTAGAAACTTCAGCCCGATGATTATGAAAAGTGGTTGTACAGGCGAAAAAGTAAAGAAAAAGCGATCGATCGAGCTTCCCGTCATCCCGAATTCCCCGGTTCAAAAAAACGGTATTCGTAAGTCAAAGGCCAGCCGGTGGCGGGCCGGCGCCCTGATCACGCTTCAATTATTGATGATCGCCCACATCATTCAGTGGCGATTCATGGGCGAAACCATCACGCCGATCGAGCCGTCCGAGGCAATGTACACACTCCAAACCGGCGCGGTGAATGCGGGTTTTATTTTCTTTACACTGGCGATCCTGGCAACGCTGATATTCGGGCGTTTCGTCTGCGGTTGGGGCTGTCATATCCTCGCCCTCCAGGATTTCTGTGCATGGCTGCTCAACAAATTCGGCCTAAAGCCAAAACCATTTAGGTCGCGTCTGCTCGTTTTCATACCTCTTATCGTCGCCCTCTATATGTTTGTTTGGCCGACGGTATATAGAGTTTTCGCCGCGCCGAGTAACGAGCCGCTGATTCCCCAATTTACCAATCACCTGGTGACCAGTGAATTCTGGGCGACGTTTCCGCCCGTCTGGGTGGCGATTCCATTCCTTTTCGTCGTCGGATTCATGACAGTGTATTTCCTGGGATCAAAAGGCTTCTGCACCTACGGCTGCCCGTACGGCGGCTTCTTCAATCTCGCTGACAAGGTGGCTCCCGGCAAGATCCGCGTCACCGATGCCTGTAATGAATGCGGGCATTGCACGGCTGTCTGCACCTCGAATGTCCTGGTTCACGCCGAAGTAAAACAATACGGAATGGTCGTGGATTCGGGCTGTATGAAGTGCATGGACTGCATTAGCGTATGTCCCAATGACGCTTTATATTTCGGATTCGGGAAACCGGCTGTCGCGGTGCCAAAAAACATAATTAAAAATTATTCGCTAACCTGGCCCGAAGAGTTTTTCGGAGCGGCGGTGTTTTCAGTGAGTTTGTTAGCCGTGTGGGACGTTTACCAGCTTGTGCCGATGCTGATGGCGATCGGAATCGCGATTATTACGACTTTTCTGGCCCTCCGAACCCTGAAATTGACTCAGGCAAAAGATCTCTCATTTTATAGATATAACCTCAAATCGTCAGGCACAATTCAAAAGGCCGGATGGGCGTTTTTGAGCTTTGCGGTGCTGTGGATCGGGCTGAATGCTCACAGCGGTTGGATCCGCTATAACGAACGTGCGGGAGCGATTGCGTTTCAAAGCATCCAGATTCCCGACGAGCTTGCATTGGCTCGGACAAATCCCGATCAATGGCTGAGCGCAGTTGACCGCGGAAACATCGCTGAAGGGAAAAAACATTTTAGTGCTGCTTCCGATGCCGCCTTGTTCGTTAATAGCGAGGCTCTGTCGAAACACGCGTGGGTTGAATATCTTTCAGGCAATACCGAAGAGTCTATCGAATTGCTCGGTGCGGCGGCTGAAAATCAGCATGGGCAGGCCAAAGCCATGAGCTTTTATTATCGGGGTGCAATTTTAAGTCGTTTAGGCCGGTACGAAGAGGCTCTGACGAGTCTCGATCAGGCTTTGGCGAAGCGGCCCGACCTGGTTTTAGCTCTTGAGGAGAAAGGCGAAGCTCTCTGGCAACTTGGCCGAAAGGATCAGGCGGTCTCGAATTGGACCGATGCCGTCCGAAGCAATCCGGGCCTGCCGCTAGCGCATTATATGCTCGCCGGTGCGAACGGATTTCTTGGAAATCCCGAAGCATCAGCCGCTTATGAAAAACAAGCCGACAAATTGACACCCGCAGATCCGCGATTTCATTGGATGGTAGGCCTCCGGCTGCAAAACATCGGGATGAACGCACTAGCCGAAAAAAGGTTCGAAAATGCCATAAAGCTCGATCCGCAATTCAAGGCACGCCGAATTTTAGATTTTAAGAAGCGGTAAAAGCTCTAGGTTCTGTTGACACTTGAATTTAGCCTCATTCATGAGGGTTTCCTGAAGGGCAATAGCCACGTCGTTTACGGCGTGGTCGGATGCAAATGGAATCGTCAGCCCGTTTTAACGGGCTTCAAATTGCGCGGCTTAAGCCAATACCGATAAGGACGTTAAAACGCCCTTTTGTTCCTATAACGACTTTTACCACGCCCTAAAGAGAGTGGCTAGTGGCCGCGAAACGCGGAAAGACTGTTAAGGCGGTCTGGAAAACGAAATGTCAACAGAACATAGACAGAGACTGATCTTTGGTGTTTTTTTTGCGACCTTCG
>JANMSP010000128.1:0-18348 GCA_031389475.1 Pyrinomonadaceae bacterium | reverse complement strand
AAATAAAAGCTGGCGATCATCCCGATGACCGTCAAAATGCTCGGATAAAGCTTCGTCCAACCGTCAGTATATTTAAGACCGACAGACCAGCCGACTTCAAGAATTCCGGCGATGAGTAAATATATCCAGTTCATATTAATGGAACGCGGACATCCATGTCCGCAACGCTTTTCGGACAAGAAAGTCCGCGTTCCGGGTATTACCTCACAATAGTTATCTCCCGCGTTGTGGAGTTATAGCCGTCGTTGTCGATCACGCCGCCGTCAATATCGACGAGTTCCAGCTTTATCGAATGTTTTCCCGCAGTCCAGCCGGAAAGCCAGATCGGCTCCCATTTGTCGATAAATTTCACTTCGCCGCCATCGACGGAATAGCGGACGCGATAGTTTCCGCCATCGTCTTTGAGCTCCGCATTGTGCAGCCAGAAATCTATCATGATCGCATCGGCGTCGGCGCCCTTATATTCACCTTTCGGGCGGCTGTATGTGAGGAGCGGTTGTTTCGGATCAACGACTCCGGCTGTCGAAGACTGCATTTCCTTGCCTTCGGGCGTTGGTTTTGCGGCAGTGTTTGCGTTTGACATTGGCTGGCCCGAATTTGTCGTGGCAGGTTTCGTCGCATCGCCGCCGCCGTTCTTTACAGAAAATTTCACCATTTGAAATGCGCCTTCGTTTTTATAGCTTTCGTGCCACGGACGCGACGGGAAAACGCGTAGCGTGTGCTCGCCATCCGCGACGTTTCGCAACTCGAATTCCTGATCGAGGTTATAATAGGCTTCGTACGGCTGATTATCGAGGATGACGTGGATATGGTTTCCCATTTTTGTTTCCATGTCCATCATCGGCTCGTAGCCCTTCAGATCGCCGGAAATATTCAGCTTCACCTTCACAGTGGAACTAGCAACTGCGGCATTTGCGGCCGGTTCGACGATCCGAAGCGCCGGTGCGGCCTTGTCCTGTTCACCGCGGGCGTTCATCATACTTACAATGTTTTGCGGCCGCTGGGCAATGGTGAGAGTTTGAACTGCGGCTGCCGTATTAGTATTTACGGCGTTAGTACTTGAACGATCCGCGTTATTTGAATTCGCCGCCGGTGAACCGCAAGCAGTAAATAAAGTGGCGGCAAATAAAACTATTACTATTTTCATATTCCTCCCTGTTCTGAGTTTACGCTTCCGCGTGTCTTATTTCCTGTGCCGAAGACACGCTGAAGCGTGAACTCAGTACTATGGAAAATCCAAAAATGTCCTTGAAATTCTCAATAATTCTATCCTCGACTTTGGCCATATCGACATTATGCCCGAGCAGTCTGTCCATCGACGTTACCGGTTCGCCCTCACAAGCCACGATCCAATTATAATAGCTGAGATCGGTGGTTACATTCAGCGCAAAACCGTGCGTCGTCACCCAGCGTTTGATATGGATTCCGATAGCGGCGACCTTGCCTTCGCTGGTGTGGACGCCGGTCAGGCCTTCAATGCGAAACGCCTCGATATTGAAATCGGCCATTGTGCGAATCAGCACTTCCTCAATGTCGCGGACGTATTTATGCACGTCCTCGCGATCCGGCGACAGGCTAATGACCGGATATCCGACGATTTGCCCGATGCCGTGATACGTGACCTTGCCGCCGCGGTTCGTTTCAAAGACTTCGACACCGAGATTCTTCAATAACGCAGCGTTTCCCAGCACGCCGCTTTCCTTTGCTCGCCGCCCGATAGTGAACGTGTGCGGGTGTTCGAGCAGTAAAAGATAATCGAGTTTACGCCGTTCAATCACGTCTCTTTCCAGTTCCGCCTGCAGCTCGAGCCCGGCGGCATAATCGACGCGTCCGAGACGGCGAACCTCTAACTCTCTTTTTTGCATCCTTTATATGATAAGATTTTTGGTAAGATTTGAACAGGTTTGGAAAAATATGAAAATAATCAGATTCTTAGCGATATTGTTAGCGGCATTCGGATCGTTTGCGGTTTCCGCCGAAGCACAGAGAAAGCGGCCCCCAAAGAGGCCCGTGCCGAAACCGGTCGTGAATACGCCGGCTGCGTTCGGAGACGTTAGAATGGCTAAAGACAAAGTAACTAATCAAATCAAGAACATAACGAGCTTTGTCGAAATGCTGCCGCCGTTTGCGCAGAGTATCGAGGCTCTTGATAAAGAAGCTAGAACCAAGAAGCTGCGGCAATCGAGCATCGATCTTAACAACAAGATGAAACGTGACCTGATACAGGCAATGAGAAATTTTCGTGCTGGACTGTCGGCACTTGAAACGGACTTTCGAACAAAGCCCGCGCTCAGAAAGTATCTCTTAAAGATCGAAGGAATCGCGGCCTACAGTGCTCAATCCGAAGACCTTGCCGTAGCCGGAAGATTTTCCGAAGCCGGTCGTCCGCTAACCTCGGCTGCCGGAAAATTGACCGATACGCTGGCGGTAATGCCGTAAGAGTTAACAATTTTTCTTCGTGTGATTTTAATCAATGTGATGAAATGTTTGCGGGGCTTTGTTGGTTTTTACTCTTCGTCGCGTAGCGACCAAATGAATTTAGCCGTGGGTTTCAACCCACGGTAAAGAAAAGACGAATTCTCGTCGCGTCAGCGACGACTGATATTAAAGGTGTGATTCAATTGCCGCTGATGCGGCAAGAAAACGGCTGTCTTTATTCCGTGGGTTGAAACCCACGGTTAAATTCAATCGATCGCTACGCGATATGTAAGACCAAAATCCACTACGGTTTTACCAACGCGACGGTTTTCTTCTCCGCCTCGCACACCTCAATATCTTTTTCGCTGACCGCAGCCTTCTTCGTCTCCCCCGACAGCCCTAATTTTGCGCGGATAAACTTTTCGGCATCTTCCTTTATCAATTCTCCGTTTACAACATTCGCCTTTTTAGAGATCGCGTCGCCCGTTTTCTCGATATTTGCGGGTTCGAGAAAAACATACCACGGCGAGCCCCAGTTTCGAGTGTCACCTGTAGCTCGGCGGTAATTGTAGTGCAAAGTCTTCTGTTTGTCCGTCCGGAGTACCGATTCGTAAACGGCGGGAAACGCAAGATTATTGTCCTTTAGGTGCTTCTTCATCGAATCCAGCGGATCGTATTCGCCGACGCCGATAACGTCAAAGCCATTGCCTTTGTATTTCTCGTACAAGCCGCGCACGAATGCGACATCATGCTTCCAGTTCGGGCACCACGGAGCGAAATATACGACCAACACAAGCTTTTTGCCGACGGTAAACTCCCGTAAATTCGTGCTCGAATCCGAACGAATATCCTGCAGCGTCCAGTCGTTATAGATAAATTCCTTTTCCACGATCGGCGACTGTTCATTCTGCCCGAACGCGGCTGCAAGGCTTAGAGCGACAAATACAAACGCAAATAATATTTTCATAAATAATCTTCGAACCTTAAAGATATATATTCAGATGGCGTAACACAAGAAAATTATGCCTGTGAGATTGTCGTATCGTTACCTGGCCGAGAAAATTTTCGTATCCAATAAACAAAATTCAAATAAATCCCGGTCAATGCGGAAAGAGCCGCGAGTGCGGAAAATGTTATAAGAAACGTCACCTGCCAGCTTCCGGTAAAATAGTAAAAATGAGCCTCGCGAAAGAACCGCGTTTTCAGGCTCGGCGGTGGAGACATGCTTGCGACACCGGTTTCCGCGTCGATAAAGATCGAATCCGCTCCCATTCCCCCAACCGATTGATATTGCGGCTTTCCCCCACGCATCAGCAGCGTCAAGGCCGTCGTCGGCAGAGTCTTCCCGGCAAGCTCATTTGCTTTCGCCATCGCTTCGGCGGGCGTTACCTTTACCCGGCTCGAGTCGATTTTCTCGACACTGCCGCCCTCGACCATATTCGGCAACGCATAAAGCAATCCGCTGAGAGCCCACGCCAAAACGGGAATCGAAACTATAAGGCCGAGCCATAGATGCAGTTGGTAGATGAATTTTTTCATGGATTTTACAAATAGTACTCAGCAAGTATAATTGCACGAGGAGATTTTCAAAACTTAATGGGCGATCAGACAACCGTATCCGATATTTTCCGTAGGGCATTGGCGATCAGGCAGTCGAATGCCAACGCATCGTACAAGGACATTCAATCGCAGCTTGTAACCGAATTCGGCGGCAAGCCTTTTCCGCTAACGGCATTTTTGACAATTCCAGAGTACGATAATATCGCGCCCGAGGAAGACTGGACCGCCGGGCTGCCGGTCGTGCTTCGCGGGATCCAGACCGAAGATTGGCAAGAATTGACGCATGGAATCATAATCAGCCTCGAACAAGTGGAAAATTATCCGATACAATCCGGCCGCGAAGACGATCCCGAAAAAGAATGGCGCAACCGGCACAAAGGCATTGCCGAAGCGGAAGAGAAAAACCTCAGCAAATGGATGCCTGATGAGCTAATGGCGATGGCGAAAAAGAATGTAAAGACCTAATAATCGCTTTCGTAGTCTCCGCAATTATTCCTTTTAATTTTCTTCTTTCGTGTATTTCGTGGATAACGGTTTTAAGAGTTTGTCCACGAAATACACGAAATAAGTAAAGGAACTAAACTCCTATTTGATTTTATTGTAATTATTGTCAGCGTTTTCATATTTCAAGCCGCAGTCCATCACAGGCCTCGATCACTTCGCACATTGGTGAGAAATTTCTAACTTCTTCATTAAAATCGACATCGTCCCATTCGGGATAGAGATGCGTCAGCACCGCTCTTTTAGGTTCGGCTTTGCGGATCAGACGAATCGCTTCCAGCAGTTCGAGATGCGTTTCGACGGGCTTGTCTTTAACAAAAGAACATTCAATTACAAATAAATCGACCTTTCTAGCGAAGGCTGCAAGCACATCCGTCGGGCCGGTGTCGGCGGTGTAAACAATAGTTTTTCCGTCAGCGTCCCGAATATGAATTGCGTGGCTGTCATCTGTATGCGGAGTGGAAAGCGCGACCGCTTCGACTCCGGGCAGGACCTGAAATGTTTCAAGCGGCTCGATCTCAATTACTTCCAGCGGAAAAGGCTGTTCGGAAAGATTGTAGTTATTGGATTGATCGAATGCTTCCAACAGTTTTCGCAATCCATTTGCTCCAAAAATACGCAGCGGCTTTGTCCGGCTTTGCGTATCGGGAGCGTGTTTCGTCCCGAACAAAAACGGAGCAAGGCCGCCGCAATGATCGAGATGAAAATGCGAGATCCAAATTGCGTCAAGATTCACCCAATCGAGCTTTTCTTGTGCCATCCTGTGAATTGCCGATGCCGAACAATCGAGCAAAATCGAACCGCCGCTTGTTTCCAGCCAATAACCCGAACTGCTCCGCTTTGAATGCGGAACTGATGTGCCTGAGCCGAGAACTGTAAATTTCATATTTCAGATTCCGAATTTCAAATTTCAATTTGCGGAAATCTTTTATTTCAAACTAAACTCTAACAAAATAAGAGGGAAAATTTCCAAACGATATTAAATTTGGAATTTGAAATCTGGAATTATTATGCAAGTGGATATTCTCGCGATCTTTGCCCATCCGGACGACCTCGAATTGACCGTCGGCGGAACGCTGCTAAAGATGAAGCATTTGGGATACAAGACCGGTGCGCTCGATGTGACGCGCGGTGAAATGGGAACGCGCGGAACGGTTGAAAGCCGGACACTCGAAGCCTACGAAGCGGCAAAGATATTAAAGCTCGACATCCGTGAGAATCTCGGCCTGCCCGACGGCCATGTTTTCGCCGATGATGAAAGTAGAACGAAGCTTGTCCGCGTTTTGCGAAGGCTTAAACCCAAACTTATCTTCACCCATCAGGAAAACGATCCGCATCCCGATCATAATCACATAGTCCAATTAGTCCGCGAATCGGCCAGGCTGTCCAGTATGGGAAGGTACGAAGAGGAATCCGGGACAGAAAAAATAAAAGTGCCGATCGTCGCTCATCATTTATTTTCGCGCCTCGTCGCACCGAGCTTTATAGTCGATATTTCCGATTTTCTTTCTGGCAAGATGCAGTCTATCCGGGCGTATAAATCTCAATTTTACAATCCCGGATCGGATGAGCCGGAAACGCGATTGACGACTGAAAGTTTTATAGACGAACTTGAAAACCGCTCGCGTTATTACGGTTCGCTGATCGGCGTCGCGGCGGGCGAACCGTTTTACGTCCGCGAAGCGCTGAATGTAGACGATCCATTCGCGTTGCTGACGCGGCCGATGGAGCTTTATTCGTAATGAATCCACTTGCTCCCGAAGAGATCGAACTGAATAAAAAACTCGCCGTCGTCGACCGGTTGGCGGATAGGCTAGCGGACAGCGAAGAAGTGATGGCCGACATCCGCGGCGAACTGGAACGGTTCGAGGCGCAATATACGATGGAAGTCGGGCGGCTTTATGCCGACCTCGACGAGATCGAGGCGTTAATCGCCGAGGAAGAAGTAAAGCTCGTTCCCGACGACCAGGAAATACGAAAAAAAGCGGAAGAGTTGCGAAGGCGGGCCGAGGAATCCGCCGCTCGAGCTAATGACGAGAGCCTTGAAAGCGTCTCGTTTCGCCTTCGCCCAAATGCGGAAGCGAAAAAGGCTTATCACGATCTTGCCCGCGTTATTCACCCGGATCTCGCCCTCGACGCTTCGGAAAAAGAAAGGCGGCACGGTTTGATGGCAAAACTGAACGAAGCGTATTCCGCCGGAAATCAAAGTTTATTAAATAAATTGGCGGATGATTTTCGCGACAGTCCGGATTCGATAACGGGTGATTCGGTCGGCGATAACCTCGTCCGGGCGATCCGTCAGATATCGCAGATCAATAATAGGCTGAATGAATTGCGTGAGGAAAAAGTTACTGCGGGAGCTTCAGAACTTTTTACACTTCATAAAAAATTTCAGGCCGAAATGTCCGAAGGCAGAAATATGCTCAAGCAAATGGCGGAGCGGACAAAAACACACATCAAAAAATCAGAGAGGCGACTCGAGAACCTGCGGAATGTTAATAGATCGGCCGAGGAATATGTAAAGGAAAAGTTCGGAATGAATATTTCGGATTTTCGAAAATAGTCGAGTTTAGGATTTTTCGAATGGAAAGGTTCCAGTGCCGTGTAACCTAAGTTTTCGGAGTATTAGCCACTAATTACACAAATAACACTAATCGGTACTCTTTTATTTGTGTGTTTCGTGTAATTCGTGGCTAAACTATTCATACACGGCGCTAGGTTGATTTCACCGGCTCGACGATAAGCTTGCCGTCGGAACTCTCTCCGTAGCGGCAATAGCCGACGATTTTTCCCAATATGCGGACCTCGCTTTCGTTGAATAAATTCGGTTCCGAATCTACGCCGGATAAGCAGACAATTCCAAATTCGGCATCGTAAAACCCGCAGCTTATGGCATTATTTGCGATTTCCGAGAGCGCTATTAAATCGCCCCGGCTGATCTTTTCGTCCACAATGATACCTATCGAACCTTTAGCGAGCCCGATCGATTCCAGATGCTTGTTGGTGATCCAAATACCCTGATAGTCGTCGTAATGAGCAAGCGAAGGCGGCAATACGATCTGCAGATCATCTTCCGCGATCGAACCATTTTCATTTACCGGAAGTTCCGGCTTAACGGCATCTCGTTCCAAAAGCGTTTTTTCGAACTCAGCGACCAGACTGCGGGCGTGATCCTCGCCGATCTGCACACGAGCGATCTCAACCGCCGACAGCAGACTTAAGACAGCGGATGTAAAATCGTGAAGATAGAGCAGGATCTTCGCCTTAGTGACGAAGGCGTCCATTTTGTAAGCCGCGTTCTCGGTCTGGTCAAGTACGAGAATGGCCCGTTCGATAGCTTCCAAGGCTGCATCTTGCCGCCCTTCCGCGAAAAAGATCAGCGCTTTGGTATCGAGCGCAAAACCTTCCCGCGTTTTATCGCCGATATCTATGAAAATTCCGGCCGCGTGATCGATGCACTCGTGTGCCCGTTCGAAACGCTTTTCGGTCTTATAAAGCTGGGCAAGGTTGTTTTCAACAGTCGCCAGATAGATTCGGTGCCCGGATCTTTCGTGATAAAACCGGGCCAGCTCGAATTGACCCAAAGCCTCGGATATCCGTTCCTCGTTTTTTAGCGAAAGTCCGATATTAATGCAAAAATTTCCGTTCAGAAAAGAATCGCCGTGAAGCCGCAGATCAGCTTCGATCCGTTCGGCCATCTCCAGATTTTCCTTGTATCTCCGGTTAGAGAGGTTGATCAAACTTCTGGTTACATAAGTAAACAAACGCGTCGGATTAGAGGCCGGCAGATCGTAAGCCATCGCTACTTCGAGCCATATATCGGCGTCCAGCAATTCGCCGGAGCGCCAGCATGCAAGCGCAAGAGAGGTGTCGCACTCGGCGGCCTTCTCGTGCATGTCGAGATTGAGAAAGCGATCTTTTGAATTGGAAAGTAAATCTTTGGAAAGCTGCTGAGCTTCGCGAATTTGACGGCTATTCCCGTAAAAACCGAGAAGGCTTCCGCACCGCAGGAGCATCTCCGCCGCTTCAAAGGGTTCAAGCGCGGATACGTCCGGCGGAAGGGAAATGTCGGTCCACAGGCCGGAAATTTCCGAGAGCGCGTCTTCGTATTTTCCGCGTCTTTCCAGCTCGAAAAGCTTTTGTAAAACAATCGCGGGAAGAATAGGGGAGTTGATTTGTGGGCTTTTCATAACTCAATTGCAAATTACTCTGGTAGTATAGGCGCGATACACAAATGTATCAAGAACAAAATCAACGAACTGGAGAAATAAAATGAAAAACACAATGAAGATCTTTTTGGTTATCGCTCTTTTCTGTTCCGCAGCCTTTGCCGAGGGCGATATGGGTGCCGGCGGCAGGACCTGCCCTCAGGGACAAACTTGCTTGGTTGGCGATATGGGTGCCGGCGGAAGAACCTGCGAAGAAGGAAAACCATGCGCAGCCGATCCGGACGATGAAAGCGATTCGATGCTGGAAACGATCACGGATTATCTCGCTTCGCTTATCGGCTAACTAAATTCGACGGCATATTTAGGCAGTCTGGATGAAATTCTTAAATCAGAAAAATTGCAGGTACTGGAGAAATAAAATGAAAAACACAATGAAGATCTTTTTGGTTATCGCTCTTTTTTGTTCAACCTCTTTCGCGGAGGGCGACATGGGCGCAGGCGGCTTTTGGAGCGGCGACGAGACTACAAATACACTTGAAGGCGATATGGGTGCCGGCGGCAAGACTTGCCCACAGGGCCAAACTTGTCTCTTAAGCAGCGAGGATAATTCGGATGATTCGATCCTGAAATCGATACAGGATTATTTAGAAACGATTTTTGGGTAAGGGCGGAAAATTGAGAGATCGGATCCTTAATCCCGGTTACCGGCAAAAATCCCGGTTTCCCTGATCTTTTCAGATCTCAATTTACCGGATTGTAAAACAACGACTTTAGGCTGCGGGTTTAACTGGCTTCCGAGAGCTTCGTTGATTATTTCCACACATTCCTGTCTGATCAATGCCCGAAATTGGTCAACGGCTAGAGGTGTGTCCGCTGATGGCATAGATGAAACAATTTTTTCACCTCTACCGGTTAGAAGCCAGTGGATCGAATATGGTGTTTTGCCGGCAATTGTTTTGAGAACAGCTGCATCAGGGAAGCGGCCAAGAAGATAATTCTTCGCTCCCTGGTATGATATGTTCAACAATCGTTGCACGCCTGCGGGCTCCGCCGTGCCGCAAATCTCGATAAATCGCTCAATAAATTCTCTTTTTTCGATTTCCGACATTTTACCTCTTGACAAGCTTAAACGCTTATGTAAGTATTCTACACGTTCGTTAGTGGAAAGCAAAGTACTTTCTGGGTGAACGACCATAAAAAGATCAAGTTCGTGGCCGATTACTCCACGTAATCAGCCCGAAGCAGAGGGAAACGGAGTGGGAGACGTTTCCCTCAAAAATTTAAGTTCGCTGCTCGGTTACTCCACGTAATAGAGCGCGATACGAGGGGAGACGGTGTGGGAGACGGCTCCCCTCTCGCATTTTAAATAAACAATTCCAGGAAATTCCCGCGAATAACGCGAATCGGCGCGAATAAGAATAGCTCTTTCTTATTCGCGCCGATTCGCGTTATTGGCGGGTAAATTCTGTATTCTTTTTGAGTTAGACACTATTTCCCGCCGCGAATCCCGACGCCCAGGCCCACTGGAAATTGTATCCGCCGAGCCAGCCCGTAACATCCGCAACTTCGCCAATAAAATACAAGCCCGGAACTTTTTTCGATTCCATTGTTTGGGATGAAAGCTCATTTGTTGAAACTCCGCCGAGCGTGACTTCTGCACGGTCGTACCCTTCCGTCAAAGAGAATTCCACCTGCCAATTATTCAGCATTTCCGCGGTTCGCGAGATCTCCGCATTGCTCAATTGATTTATCGGTTTGTCCGGCAGATTCGCCGCGGCAAAGCCTTCGGCAACACGATTCGGCAGAAGAGAGCCAAGAAAGTTAGCAAGCGTTTGTTTCGAATGCCGGTTACCGTTCAAAAGTTCTTCGGCATTCTTATTTGGCAGCAGATTGATCGCGACCGGTTGGCGCTTATTCCAATAATTCGAAATTTGCAGGATCGCCGGGCCGGAAAGGCCGCGATGGGTGAACAGGATGTTTTCGCGAAACGACTGCTTTCCCGAAGATACCGTCGCATCAACGGAAATTCCGGCGAGATTCGTATACGCCCTTCCGTTCGCGATGACGAGAGCCACCAGCGAAGGCCGTGTTTCCGCTAGTTTCAAGCTGAATTGCTTCGCTATTTTGTAACCGAAATCGGTCGCTCCAATCTTCGGAAAGGAAAGCCCGCCGGTCGCAATCACAAGATTTTTCGATGAATAAGGCCCGCGCGTTGTTTCCAGTTCAAACAAAGCTTCTTTTCGCACTGCCTTGACCGAGCAATCCAAAACGATCTCGACCTTGGCACGACTGCATTCTTCGAGCAGCATTTCGACGATCTGTCCCGAGCTTTCGCGGCAAAACAACTGACCGAGAGTTTTTTCGTAGAATGGGATTTTGTGCTTTTTGACTAGATGCACAAAATTCTGCGGCGTATATCGTGCGAGTGCCGATTTGCAGAAATGCGGATTGCCGGAAATAAAATTTTCAGGCCGCGTATCGATATTAGTGAAATTGCACCGGCCGCCTCCTGAAATGAGAATTTTGCGGCCGACCTGCGCGTTGTGTTCGATCACCAGCACGCGCCGCCCGCGTTTTCCCGCTTCGATCGCGCAGAAAAGGCCGGCCGCTCCGCCGCCGATAATGATGGCGTCGTATTTCATTTACGCCAAATAACGGTCTCGAAGGATATTCAAGTGATGACGGACGTGTCCGGCCATAATATAGGCGACTGCCCGGACCGAGATAGGATTGTCGCTCGCCGTGCCCATACGCAGCCATGCGGAATCTTCCAAATGTTCGAACAGTTTTAGGTTCGAACGGCGGAGAAGCACGAATTCTTCGATCAGATCGGCGACAGTGCGTAAATTAAATCGGCCGGTGGCGATATAATCGTCCTGTTCGAAACCGGAAAGCGGCGTTTGGTCGCCGCGTGCGATACGCAGTGCTCGATAGGCAAAAATACGCTCGCCGTCGTTAAGATGGCCGAGCAGCTCTTTGACCGTCCACTTGCCGTCGGCATATGCATATGCTCCTTTTTCTTCGTGGATCGACGAGGCAAGTTGCTCGAATTCGTTAACCTGCGAAGACAGTGCCGCCATAATATTTTCTTCCGGGATAAGTGAAACATAGCCCGCGTACCACTCACCGTATTCGTTTTTTTCAGGTCTCGACATAATGATGTATATTATCAGAGCAACAAAACGTAGAACAGTCCGCCGAGCCTGTTCATTCCTATATAACGCTAGCTCCAATTTCTATTTGGCCTTTGTTTTCTGTTTTTTTTTATTTTGTGGATAACGGTTTTAAGATCTTGTCCACGAAATACACGAAATATGAAAAATAAAGAAGAGAGAAGAATGAGCAATTCGGCCTGAGTTTGCATCAAACGATTTTTACCGCATAATCCACTGTAGAAACTAATAGAAACCGCCGGCATTCGCCCGCGGAAATCGAGGAGAATAATTCAAATGAAAAGAGCTTCTTTTTTAACAGTATTCGCATTTTTGTCGCTGTTTATCCTGTCCAATTCAGGCAGCGAAGCGATCACCATTTCCTTCAACGAAAAGTTCGCTGCGGCGAAAGGCGATTCGGGAACTTACGATTTTGATAAGGCCCATAGCTTTATCGGCTTTAAGGTAAAGCACATGGGCCTGATCGAGGTTCCCGGCTTTTTCCGGGATTTTACCGGAGTGGTAAATTACAACGCCGTGGACGTTACGAAATCGACCGTTGAATTTTCAGCCAAGATGACGAGTGTCGATACCGGTGTTGACGGCCGCGACAACCACCTTCGCAGGGCGGATTTTTTTGAGGTTGAAAAATATCCCGACATGACCTTCAAAAGCACGAGGGTGGAAAAGAAGGGAAATAGTTTGACGGTCACCGGTGATCTGACGATGAAAGGCGTGACAAAATCGGTCGCGATCCCGTTTCAAATTGCTGGATGGCTTCCCGCCGATGATAGGAGCGGCGGCAAAATGGGAATAACCGGCGAAACGACGATCAACCGCCGTGACTTCGGAGTGAATTATGGAAACACTTTGCCGAGCGGAATTGCTGCGTTGTCGGATGATGTAAAGGTCGTTTTGCAGATCGAAGCAGGCAAAGCAAAGGAAGCCCCGAAAGCGGCTACTCCGGCTGAATAATCTAATAATGTTGATTGGTTTCTAATTTTTCGTGGGTCTTCGTGTTGTTTCGTGGTTCCAGTCTCTAAGAAGTAACCACGAAACAACACAAAAAGGCACGAAACAAATCAATCGAATATAAGTTTGACTATCTTTTTCCCGCTTCCGAGAAAGATATGTCGTAGATGGCGTAATCTTCCCAATTCTTATAATCGAAATGCCACCATTCGTTGGCGTTTACTGTAAAACCTTCGTCTTCCATCAGTTTGCGGAGCAGGTCGCGGTTTGCGCGTTCGGTTTCGGTGCCGCCGGTGTAATCGGGTGATGCCCGTTCAGTGAATTCGTCGTAGCCGGACGGCATCGGGATCGCTGCTCCGGTTTTCAGGTCGTAAATGCCGAGATCGATCGCACAGCCGCGGTTGTGTTTCGAGCCTTTTTCCGGATTCGCGACAAACTTTCGCTTGTCCTCCGGCGTTACTTCCCAAAACAATCTCGTGATCGCCCACGGCCGGTAACCGTCATATATCACCAGCCCAAGCCCTTGCTTCTTCAACTTCTTGTGAACCTTATGAACAGCTTTCGCGGCCGGTTTCTGCAGGAACGCGCGTGCCTCAGGATAAACCTGCTTACCGACAAAATTATTATTGGTGGCGTAGCGGATATCGAGTTTTATTGTGTTATCGAGAGTGATTAGTTCGACCAAGTGAGCCTCGCGTTTATCTGCTTCCTTAGGCGGCGCATTCTGGGCAAATGAGCCTGAAGAAAGAATAAGGAGGGCTGCGAAAAATGTAAAACGGAAAATTGAAAATGAAAGATTAAATCGGGCATTTTCAATTTTCCGTCGTACATTTTCCATTGTTACGGTTTTTCTTCCGGTGCCGGTTCCGTATCGTCATCGAGCACGATAACATCCGAGCCGTATTTCTGATAATTTTTGAATTTTATTAAATTCCGCTTCTCAATTTTTACGTTTCCGCCTTGAATGACAAAGCGAAAATCCGAAAGCGTAGGCAGCAGATACTGCTCACCCGAAATTTCGACCGTATCATAATCAATGTGTCTCTTCGCAGATTTAATTGGAAAGGATGGAGGAATACCTGTCGATTCATTTTCAATTCGTAGAACACGAAACGTATCACGGTCAATCCAAATCTTTCCCTTTTCGCCAGTTGGCACAGATTGAGGATTTGGACCTTTCAAGCCGATGGCACCGTACTTATTGTTCTCTAAAGCAATTTCGTAATCGTAAACGAGTGTTCTTCGATTTCGCAGGACGTCCGTTGTCAGCACGTTGAACTGTGTTTTGCTTTCCAATCTAAAAATATCTCGCAGATTGTCGACGAATTCACCGCTGGTTGTTGCACCGTCCAAACCGCCGTAATTATTTCCGGTTTGTGAATTTACAAGAACACCGTTCTTAGCGAGTACCTTGTACTGCTCACCTTTTTCGGTGCTGTAGCTGACAGCAATGACAAGATTATCTAGCGGTTTCCAATTTCCGGTCCCAGCGTAAGCTTCCGATCGCCCAATAAGTTGTTTGACGACAAAATCAGGCATGTCGGCAACGAATGCGAGCGTATTTTGACGTGCCTTTTCCAGAAGCTCGGAAGCTTCTTTGTCGTTTGGCGGTTTGGTCGCTTCCGGATTCTGGCGGCGGCGTTCGGCTTCTTCCAGCGAGCGTTTTAGCTCTTCGTCATTCGCGGCTTTGGAGCGGGTGAGGCCGCGGATGCCGTCATTCACCGGGAAACCGATCCCGCGACGGCGCAAAGCTTCGACAATATCAGACTTGCCGGCCGGATTTTTTTGCAGGGCGTAGAGCATTTTGACGTATTCATCGCGCGTCAAAGGCTTTTCCTGTGCATTCACAAACTGGAATAACGACAATACAAAGATTAATAAAAGCGATTTTTTCATTCGTCTAATTGATGCCGGGAAGAATAGATTCGTTGGCAAACGTTCTGAGTTCACGCTTCAGCGTGCTTCTTCGCCGAGCATAAGACAAGCTAAAGCTTGAACTCAGAACATAAAAATGGCGGAAAAGGTTCGAAAACCTCTCCGCCAAGCATTATACCAAATGAAGGTTATAAACTAATTAACCCACTCTTCGTCATAATTAAGATGCCAATGATGCGTGACCCACTTTTCCGCGGCGTCCATCGCGACAACTTTCCATTTCTTCAAATTTTCCGAAATGGTCAATGCCGCAAGCGGCTTGCTCGGATCGCGTTCCACCCGGATCACGTGTGCCGAAACTTCGATGATGGCTTTGTCTTCGTCCAGAATTTTTAAGTTTACTGAGGCTCCGACAGGCGGCAGAACTTCGAGATTTACCAGCGTACTGGTCTCCCCGACATTCTCGGTCATACCGTCGATCGATATCGTTTCGCCGCTTTCCAAATCCACCCAACTGGCGCGGACCGGGAGATTCGCGGTTATCCGGTGATGCAATGGCGTCTTGTATGATGATGTAGCATAATCGATTTGTGACATATGATTTCCCCCTTTTTCGTTCTACATTCGCGCTTAAGCTTTGTTTGGATGCAAATATCGGCCATTACGCCCGACAAATCTAATTCTTTATTACAAAGAAGTCAAGTTTCCAAAAATCCCGCTAATTATTGAGCCTAAAACGTTTCCGATTTGGCTCGGTTTGCATGATTATAACTGGATTTGTTGCGAGAAATGTCTTGCAGCGTACCTTCGGGAACACAGGCGCCCTCACCTGCATGAGCGTTGCTTCGATGCGAACAAGCTTTCACCGTCCACGGCTGTCTGCGGGTTTAATTCGTTACACAGTTTCACGGCGTTGCAAGCGAGGGGGCCTGCGTTCCCGGCGAAATTAAATTTGCTTCTCGTAACCTGAATGTAACCTCATCCCTATAATCTATTGTGTTTTGCGGCCCGCAAGCGTTGCGGGCCGCCGGCTTCGGAACTCAATTTGCATTAGGATAAGTGTCCGTCAGGTTTTTTGCTAAGTTTACGATTTCGGCGTTTTAATGGGTGAAACCGTAAACCTAGTAAGCGTGTGCAAACACAACATTTACTTATGTTACATAACCGGACAAGTGTTTAAAGCGATTAGAAACTAATAAGTCTCAAATCCAAAAAGCAAGATAAATATCCAAAATTCAAAATTTTTTACCGATTCCGGCAATTTTATTAAACAAAGCAATTTTGCTATCAAATTTCTCTATAAAGAGGCTAGAAAAATCAAATGACTAAAAATATATCGATCAAATTCTTCACCTTGATCGCACTGAGCTTGGTTCTCGGTCTTGGGCAAGTATTTGCACAGGCGACTGGAGGCATTACGGGCGTAGTTGCCGATGCTAATGGTGCGGTCGTTCCGAATGCGACGGTTACCTTAGTTAACCAAGCAACAAATCAAACTTTAACAACAACAACGAGTGACGACGGTATCTACAGTTTCGTTACTCTTCAACCGGGAAATTATACTCTAAAAACATCTGCAACTAATTTTGCTGAACAGACCTTAACGGTTGAAGTTCAGGTCGGCCGAACGACCGACGCAAACGTAACTGTCGGAGCAGGCGGTGTAACTGAAGAAGTAATAATAAGCGCTGAAGGCGTTCAGACGACTCAGAGTAATTCCGATGCGGTACTGAGTGATACAGCAATCCAGAATCTGCCGATCAACGGACGTCGCTTTCAGGATTTTGCTACCTTGACTCCTTCGGCTCAGGTCGAAGGGTCACGCGGGCAAATCTCGCTTTCAGGCCAACGTGGAATCAATGGCAACGTCAATGTGGACGGTGTCGATTTCAACCAACCGTTTTTCGGCGGAATTCGCGGTGGGGAACGGTCAAACCAAGCTTTTGTCATCCCGCAGGAATCGATAAAAGAATTCAACGTTGTAGCGGCTGGTTATTCGGCTGAATACGGACGCTCGACCGGCGGCATCATAAATGCGGTCACGAAATCGGGTTCAAATAATCTTCGCGGTTCACTTTTTTATCTTTACCGTCCCGAACAGCTTGCTCGTGCCAATGACTACACAAGAGCGATTCAGGAACAGCGATTGGACAATCTAGACATTAGTGCTACTCTCGCCCCGACGCAACATCAATTTGGTGGATCGATCGGCGGACCGATTATTAAAGACAGGCTCTTTTATTTCGCTTCTTACGAGCAGCAGCGTTTTCGCGCTCCTCGCCAAGTGCTTTTCGGCGCTTTGAATGGAACGGGTTTTCCTCTGCCGGCAGGAGACCGCGGGCTTGAGGGGTTCAATTTCCTCCGCACTCTTGAGGAACCCTACGAACAAACAAATGACGCATATGCGTTGCTTGGCCGTATCGATTGGAACGTAAACGATAGTAACCGATTCAACGTCCGCTACAATTTTGCGCGGAACGACGCATTAAATGCTTCCGCGACCGGTGAAACGGTTCTCGATCCAACAACTAACAGTGCACTTTCGGCGAACGGTATTGAACGCAATCGCAACAATATCGGCGTCGCTCAACTTATCACAACTTTAAGTGCGAATGCCATCAACGATCTTCGGGTTCAATACGCCCGTGAAGAACGCCCGCGTGAAGCAAATATTCTGGCACCGAACGTATTCTTAGGTGCCAATTTCGGACAGTTCGGATCGCGAAACTTTTTGCCAACAACTCAGTATGATACCCGTTTTCAGGTAGCCGACAGCCTCACTTATGTGGCTGGCAATCATACTTTGAAATTCGGCGGCGAATTCAGCCGTATTTTCGCGAACCAGCAATTTGGATTCAATCAGTTTGGTGCCTATAGCCTCACTACCGGTGGAAACGCTACAATCATAAGAAACATTTCCGGTACAAGAGACGGCACATATCTAGGCCGATTTGATGACACGAATGCTCGTTACGCAAGGCAGATCGGAAATTTGCAGACGGAATTCGTTAATAAAGAGCTTGCTTTCTATGCTCAGGACTCATGGAGAATAAGTCAGAGATTCACCCTGAATTTCGGACTGCGTGCTGAACAGCAGTACAACCCTAATCCAGATGCAAGCAATTCGAGTATCGTCAATGTGGTTAAAAATACGAATTTTCCGATTCGCGGAACTGGATTCGATCCTTCACAAATTCCTGATAGCGGCTGGCAGTTTGGGCCGAGGTTAGGATTTGCTTTCGATCCAATTGGTGATAGCAAAACAGTTATCCGCGGATTCTCCGGCATCTATTATGCGAGAACTCCGGGTTTGATATTTGCTGATTCGATCAACAACTACCGAGCCGTACCGGGAAATGTAAGCACTACATTGCCGTTCACTGGTTTTAACCAGGGAGCATTCAACACATTTGTTGCGTCTGCCGCTGGAGCGAATTATAGGGCTATCACTGGATGTGATCCTACTATCCTGCCACTTCCGGCCGCCTGCGTTCCGAATACCGTTTATCGACAGTTTGCTATTGCAGGAGTTAATTTGAACAGCTCCACACTGGGCAGTTTGCCGAATGTTACGCCCGAACAGATTTCGTCAATCGCGAGCGGACTCGGGTTATCCGCAAACCCTTTTGTGGGTGCTCAAGTGACCGGACATGCGGAAGACTTCAAAAATCCGCGTTCTTATCAGTTCGGTTTTGGTGTCG
>JANMSP010000114.1:0-2085 GCA_031389475.1 Pyrinomonadaceae bacterium | reverse complement strand
GGAACAATAGACTATCAGCTTTTTACCCTTCGGCAGTTTGCTTAGATTTGCGTCGAGCGTTTCCGGGGTGATGTTGAGCGCTCCCGTTATATGTTCCAGCTTGAATGCGGCTTCGTCACGAACATCGATAATGACAGCGTTTCCGGCGTCATAATCTTTTTTCGCGTCGGCAAGCGTGATGCGGGCGGCATTGTCCGCAGGTGATGCCGCGGGCGTGGCCTTCGCCGTTTCGGGTTTTGTGAGGTTAGTGTTTTGGACGTTTGCCGTCTGACTAGTTGTATTTGCGCACGCTGTTGCTCCAATCAGAGCCGTGCATAATAATAGAATGGTTTTCATTAAATCTCCTTGTAAGAGTAACGCGTTTACGCGTGATCTTCCGTTGGAATCAGACCTCTAAAGTGTAGACGGCAAAGTAAGAATCACGCGTAAACGCGTTACTCTCCGAATGCCTCAAGCACTTCTTCGGCATGTTCCGCGACATTGACCTTTTCGAATATTTTTACAATTTTACCGTCTTCGCCGACCAGAAACGTCTTGCGGTTCGTGCCCATATATTTTTTACCATACATGCTCTTTTCGCCCCAAACGCCGTAGGATTCGACAATTGTTTTGTCGGTATCTGCAAGCAGGTCAAACGGCAACTGGTATTTCGAGATGAACTTCTGATGCGATTTTTCGTTGTCGGTCGAAACGCCGAAAACCTTTATCCCTTTTGCGTTAAACGTGTCGTCCGCATCGCGAAACGAGCATGCTTCCTTTGTGCATCCGGGTGTATCGTCCTTTGGATAAAAGTATAGAACTACCTTTTTACCCGCGTAATCGGAAAGTTTAACTTCCTTGCCATCCTGGTCTTTGGATGCAAAATTCGGAGCATTGTCGCCTTCTTTCAGCATAATTTCTTGAGTTTGTGTAAAATCTAATTTCTGTAATCGTACCACGCAGGCGTGAACTCATCCAATGAAATATCTAAGCGAGACAAATGCCCTGGTAAAACTTCACGAGTTAAAATCCGGTTATCAGAAAACCATAGCCCGAGCCTATGAGCACAGAGCCAAAAGCTGCGTGACCTGCGAAACGAAGGGTGCCTGCTGCCTCGACGCACATTTTGTGAATGTTCACATCACAAGGCTGGAAGCTGCGGCAATTCGCAATAGGTTGTCGAAGCTGCCGGAAGTTAGACGCGACGAGGTTTACGAACGAATCGAGAATTCGATCCAAGAGTACAATTTGACGGACACCGGCAACACATTTGCCGATACATATGCCTGTCCCCTTTTTGAGGCCGAAAGCGGCTGCCTCGTTCATTTAGAAGGCAAGCCGCTGCCTTGCATTTCCCACGCCTGCTATGAAAACAAGGAAGACCTGCCGCCGGATCATCTACAAACCGAACAGGAAATCGCAGTCAGTGATTTGAACAGGAAAACATACGGTGCGGATGCCCGATGGCTACCGCTGCCCATAGCTTTGTCACGCAATCGAAGCTGATCGTTTTAACCGCCCGCCCAGGATCGTCATCGGAATGAGAAGCGCCGTAAATATTACGTGATACCAAATCGGAATAAGGTTCCAGGATATAAACACGATAAACAATCCGAAAGCCACGAGCAGAAAACTCAGGACAATGGAAGATAGCCAGTTTTCGCGTGCAACGACCGCCGCCAGATATCCGGACATCACCGATATTATTGAACCGCGAATGACATTCATTAAAAGAATCGTCGTGTCCGCCGTGAACGCACCGCCATTGTTAACGGCCGCTTCGAACGCCGTTTGATTTGCGCCGTACCAATCGGGCCAAATGGCCGAAAGAATTCTCTCGCTTCCTAGCCAAACAATCGACCACGCAATAAATCCCAAGATTGCTCCCAAAATAATTCTTCCCATAAAATCTCCTTTTACTCGAAAAATTTTTAATGAATCGGAAAAGCAAAACAATTGCGAATTGCGCCTGACCTGTTAAATTGTTTTGATTGGGTAGAGTGAACGGGTAGGATTATATGGGAAATCTAGTTTCAGTACAAGATAAAATTGGCTGTTTAAGGACTTAAGGCGGATTTAGTTTTTGCTTTTTACTTCTTCTTTCGT
>JANMSP010000135.1:0-8203 GCA_031389475.1 Pyrinomonadaceae bacterium | reverse complement strand
CCTTTCTGCATTCCGCGAGAATTTGCGATCACGCCAACCAAAATTCCGCCAATGCGAGCCGTGCCGCAGATCATTTCTTTCGCAAAATCGGCTTGGAATTCGTCAATTGTCTTGTCAGTACCGGAAGCGGTAGCGACGGGGTTCTTGTCGAGAATGCAATTGAGGAGGGCGTGCATGTCGTAGGGCGCTCGGTGGTCATCGGGCAATATATCGTAAAGTGAAACTGCCCCGGTCGCTACCGCTCGCGGTTCTGACACGGAGACCCGCGTTTGTTCTTTTGAGGGTAATTCAGAGACTAAGGTGCGGATTTTTTCGATGCATTCCTGCTCGTCTTTTGTTCGGAAATGGGCGACGCCGGAGATCGCATTATGCGTCATCGCTCCACCGAGCGTTTCGTTGTCGATCGTCTGACCCGTCGCACCTTTAACGAGATTTGCACCGCCTAGGCCCATAAATGATGTTCCTTCGACCATCAAAATCACATCGGAAAGGGCAGGCAAATATGCTCCGCCCGCCACGCACATTCCCATAACGGCGGCGATCTGCGGCACTTTCAGGAACTTGCGCATTATCGAATTGTAATAAAAGATACGTGCGGCTCCGTATTGTCCGGGGAAGACGCCACCCTGATACGGTAGGTTGACTCCCGCCGAATCTACTAAATAGATGATCGGCACGCGATTACGCAGCGCGATCTCCTGAGCTCGCAGGATTTTTATAATCGTTTCCGGATACCACGCCCCGGCCTTGATCGTCGCGTCATTTACTACTACGACGGCTTCGCGACCGTGAATTTTCCCGACAATTGTAACAACGGCCGCCGCCGGAGCCTGGCCATTATATTCGTCATAAGCGACGAGCAGGCCGATCTCCTGCGAATGCTCGCCTTTATCGAGAAGGAGACCGATGCGTTCGCGGGCCGTTAATTTTCCCTGTTTGTGGATTTTATCAATTTTTTCGGCACCGCCGCCTAGCTTGAGCTTGTGCTCAAGGCGTGAATATTCGTCGGTAAGTTTTCGGAGGCGAGATTGATTTTCGGATGTTTTCATTCAATGTTTGAGGGTAATTCTTGTCGAGCGGTTTACAACACAATCCGCAATTTTTTTATCAAAATTCTTATCCCCGGCGTGATCCGACCCGCTACCGCCTGCATAAGGCATCTCAAATCGACATTTAGGGAAAACTACTATGACTTCGCCCGATTCAGTTGTGGGAAGGTTCACAACTTTTTCATTTGAGTGCTGGAACGAGCCGGAAGTGACAAAAACACTCGCTAATCCAAGAGTGAATGTCATTATCATGAACCTGAATCGTGAATAGAATCTTCTCATATTTCTTTTTCACTAATTATAAACGTCGGGACCATACCGCCGCCGCTCGACACATTCGCCAACTCGGTCGATGAAAGCCGTGTAAACGCCGAACCGACAACGCCGTTGAATAAAAGCGGGTCAAGGTCAACCAGCTGTTCGACCATGTGAAATTTATCGCCGCCGTCAATCAGTGTCGGAAACATTTCCTTAGCGGTCTTTACACGTTCCTGAACCAGGTAATCTCCGTCCGCAAGGGCCGCCTGAATCGACGTTTCCCATTCCTCTTCGCTCGCACTCCACCCAATGAAAATACCGTGTCCCCCATAATCATCATTCGGTTTCAGAACGAGCTTATGAGGATTCTTCCGCGTCCAATCGATAAGATCTATATCCTCCCCATGATTTACCGTAGCTTCATCGCGGAATTTTCTCGTCCACGGGATGTGTTTTCTAATCGATGAAAGCTCGATTTCATTAAACAGACGGGCATATTTCTCGTTAGTCAGGATCGCGAATATTGCTTTCTTGTGCACCAATTTGCCACGAAAGCTGTTAACCATGCAAATAGCACCGGCACGGTATGCGTCGAGCAAAGCGGGTTGGGCTTCCATGATCGGAAGGTATTCGTTGACCAGCAGGCGTTTGTAAACGATATCGATCTTTGTGCCGCCGAAATAGAGCTTATTATTTGCAAACTCAAGTTCGTCCGGCGAGCAGATGAGCGACGTGTAGCCCTGCGATTCAAAATAATCGCGGAATAGTTCGAATTCCTTTATCGTCGGTAAATCTTTTAAATCGACGATGGCGATAACCGGATTTCTCTCCGGCTTTTTGCCGAGAAATTCTTCGTAGCAGCTAAGCAGAACTTCCAGCATTTTCGGCCTGCCGGAAAGAGCGCGAACTTCGTAAGTTTCAGCAAACTTCTGCATTACAGGCAATGTCTGAAAGATCGCGGCCGCCGAATCTGCATAAGCAATACCGGCCGGGCTTTCGCCGTTCAGTTCAACATAGCTGTATGTATCTTCCGTTAAAAACGAATCGAGTCGCGATGTCGGTGAAACCTGGCTGTATCCGGGATCGATCTTGACCAGATCGCGTTCGATGCCGGAAAAACCTAGTTCGGTTAGCATCGCATCATCAGCAACTGCGGCGTCTTTCACCTTCTGCAGTGCGCTCCACACTATCTCACAAGTCGCTTGAATCATCGACCAATCGTCTTCAGTCACGAAATGCGGACGCAAATACGGAGTCAGCCTGCGCCCCCCGAAGATCAGCTTATTTTTCTCAAGGCCGTCGTCGAGAATTTTTAGCGATTCCTCGGCAATTGCCGGATCGAGCAAAAGTTCGTGGTAATGTGCGACGGCTTGTTTTAGCATAATGATGGAACCCGGACATCCTTGTCCGCAACTTTAACGGACAAGGATGTCCGCGTTCCTTATTTAGACATACTAACTATTTCCTGGTACTCGTCTTCCGTCAGAGGCATGACCGAAAGCCGCGATTGTTTTATCAAACTGATATTCGCAAGCGCTTTATTCGCTTTAATTTGTTCTAAAGTCACCGGCTTTTTGAATTTCTTATCAGCCGCAATCTCGATCGCAAACCATTTCTCGTCGGTCGGATCGGTGAAAGCCGTTTTCGAAACTTTCGCCAGGCCTACCACCGACTTTTCGGAAACGGAATGATAGAACAATACTTTGTCGCCCTTCCTCATTTCCTGCAGATTGTTGCGAGCCTGGAAATTTCGCACACCGGTCCAATCGGTTTTGCCATCCTTTACTAAATCGTCAAAGGAATATGCTTCGGGTTCTTGTTTGACCAGCCAATATTTCATTGTATGTTAGCAGAGACGGCGGTATTTCGCTTCGTATAAAGAAAGGACTCCGTGGCAAACCAAGCCAGCCGCCGTCACGAATAAAAGTATTTTTCCGTAGTAAGTCTGTGCCAGCGTCAGCAACGCGCCATCGATCCCGACCGCTTCGTTTGGATCAAGAGCAAAAGCTGCTGTGATCAGAAAATAACCTGTCAGCAACAAGATCAGTGCCCGTGCCGTAAAGCTCAGAACGCCGAGAACGGTTATAATTTCACTACTGAAATATTCACCGATCTTGTGTTCCTTGTAATTCTCACGAAACTTCCCGCTTATTCCGCTGTAACATTCATGCACACCGGCACCCATAACGCCAAGGCCGATCAAAAATAACAAAACCGCACCTAGCGGCAACGCGAGCAAAATTGCCGCGAGCGTTTTCTGCACTTCCCCATTCTCCTGGGATACTCGGGCAGCGGCGACGACGCTCCAAGCCGACCATGCCAAGCCAAAATAAAAAATACCTGTGCCAATTGGAAGAATGCGTTTGATTATTCCGATCACCTTACCGCCCGCGTTATCGATATCAGCAACTCCACGGAGAATGTTCCAAATTCCGTGCCCGATCGCTCCGGCGATAAAAATTATCAGAAGGACCTTACCGAAAGTCGATTGGGCAATGGTTGCGAAAGCCCCAACCGGGTCAGCGAGTTTTCCGGCTTGATAACCAAGTGCCACGAGAATCGCCAGCACACCGATCACAATGAACAAAAAGCCCTTTGAATAGAATCCGAAGCGAGCAAGCTTTAATGCCCACGGGCTGCGGCTAATCTCGGTAGCCGCTTCTTCGGCTTGTTCTACCGTCTCTTTAACCTGACTCTTTACGTCTTCGTCCACGATTTGCCCGCTTGTTTACTTTACGCGATCTTTGCCTTGCGTCCGTATTGCCGTTATTTCTTCTGCGACTGCGCGGCTTTTTTGTTCAGCCATTTAGCCCAGCGTTCGATAGTAGGGCGAAGCGGTTTGAAGAGCTTCGCGCGGAATCCGTTCGTTGCATTCTTTTCGCTCCACGAACGAAGATTCTTCTCTGCATATTGACGAATCTGCGGCTCCAGGCTTTGTCTCTTCACTGAATGGCGAAGTGTCAGGTAATAATGCTGGCCGACAAGCGAAAAGATAAGCCCGGCGAGATTGCCTTTGAACGAGCTTTTCGCCATCCATTTTTTCGCAAAACCTTCGGTCGGCTGTAAAATAGCGCCCATCGACATTTCCAGCCACGCCCCGTGACTCCCCGCCCTCGGATGATAAAGTCCCGGAAGATCGCCCTTAAGTGGTGTCTCCAGATTCTTCATTCGCGGGTCGTTTATAAAATCGACCAGCCGCACTTTCTCGATCCCGCGAAGTTGCTCCATCGGAAGGAAATCGAGAATCTTAGCGATGTGCTGCTCGGTATCCTTTGGCAGCGGGAAGCTCGACTGGTTCTCCGTCCTAATCTTTGTAATTTTCGCGGTCTTCTGCCCCGCCGTTTGAATTGCCATAACTTTAGTAAGATTGTAAATCGTAAATCGTTAATAGTAAATTGTGCGACAGAAGTGTTGCGGATCAACAACACTGAAACGAGGCTAATCTTGTAAACGCTTAGGTTTATCTTATCGAACAGATGGCACGCCGATTGTAATGTTTTCTTACGGATGAACCAAACGACTATCGCCAAATCAATAAACATCAACGGAATCGGCCTGCATACCGGCGTTGAAGTGAACCTGACGCTCAAGCCGGCGCCGGAGAATACGGGTTATATCTTTGTGCGGACGGATCTGGACAACTTCGAGCTGCCGGCATCGGTCGAGTATATTTCGCATTGCAGCTACGCGACGACGCTTATGCGGCGCGGGGTGGTTTTATCGACTTGCGAGCATCTGCTGTCGGCTTTGCGGGGGTCGGGTGTGGATAATTGCTTTATCGAGCTGGATAACATTGAGATCCCGATAATGGACGGGTCGAGTGAAACGTATATCGAGCTGATAAAAACCGCGGGCATTGCCGAACAACATGCGCCGAGACGCTTTTTTCGGGTGCTGAAAAAGGTTGAATACGTTGACGGAGACCGAGTGATGTCGGTCGAGCCTTCGGACCGCTACGAGATCGAGTGCGTCATCAATTTCGCCCACCCGTTTATCAACAAACAGGCGTTTCATTTCGTCTTCGAGAACGGTTCATTCGGCCGCGAGATCGCTTCGGCTAGGACGTTTGGGTTTACGCATGAGATCGAGATGCTACGAAAGGCGAATCTGGCCCTCGGCGGGTCGCTCGATAACGCGATAGTGCTGACGCCGGACGGAATGCTGAATACAAACCCGCTGCGTTTCGATAATGAGTTCGTCCGCCACAAGATCCTCGACATCATCGGCGACTTTGCCCTGCTCGGAATGCCGATCATGGGCAAGATAACAGCTTCCAAAAGCGGCCATGCGGTGCACGCCTCGATGATGAGCAAGTTATTAAAGGCGGAAGATGCGTGGGAGATCGTCGTATAGGCTTAATCCATGAAGGCAATTTCGTCGATGGCCTCCGTCAGACGGCCGGTTTCGGTCAAGGCGACAATTATTTTTTGGTAGCGGTTGATGTTGTCGTAATTTAACTGGCGGTCTTTGAGCCATTTCTGTGCGGGCTGGTAGCCGCCGATGTAGAAATTCCACGCGGTTTCGGGAACGTCTTCGAAGTATTGCGTTGAGTTGAAATAAACGCTTCCGGTCGGAACGCAGGCACCCTTGCCTGCCGGTGATACAGACGCAGGCAAGGGTGCCTGCGTTCCGAAGAAGGCGACCTTTTCCACCAGATCATCGCCGCCGACCGGGAATTTCGTGATGAGGCGGGTGACCTTTGGCGATTCGAGGAGATGTATTGCGCGAAGTTCGCCGCCGAGAGCGACGAGCTGCCAGAAAGTGTCAGCGTCTTTTGGATATGGAACACTTGGAAAGTCGATCTTTAGAAACTCCTTGTACTTTTCGCGATAGGTTGGGCTGTGCAGGACAGCGTAGATGTAATCGAGAATGTCTATCGGTACAAACGTCGCGTCAGTGGCGGCTTGCCACATTGCCGAGCGGCGAAGCTTTGCTTCGGCGTCGGTGTTTCCACCGTCGTTGAGGTTACGCCTCCGCTCGGCGGCATAGCCGCGAGGGTCATTAGAATCATCTGCCGGAAAAGCATAGCTTTTCCGCTCGGCAAGGGGGCATTGCGTTGGGGGCGGCGCATAATTTTAGGTTTTGGTATGATGTCGGGGTATGAAAAGACGTGAATTACTGAAAGGGCTGGCGGCGATTCCAATTTTGGGGGCCTCGGTTTTTGGTGCAGGGCGGCGTTCAGCTCGTACCCTTAAGCCGAAGCGTTTAGTGAAAGGAGATACGGTAGCGTTGATCTCGCCTTCGAGCGGGATCGAGGCAAGAGGTTTTGAGATTGCGCTGGGAAATCTTGAGGCTTTTGGGTTTAAGGTGAAGGTTGGGAAATATGCCCGCCTGCGGAACGGGTTTTTGGCGGGGACGGATAAGGAACGGCTGGAAGACCTTCATTGGGCGTTTGCGGATAAGGAGGTCAATGCGATCTGGTGCGTTCGCGGCGGTTATGGAGCGACGCGGTATCTGCCCGATCTCGATTACAAACTTATCAAAGCGAATCCGAAGATATTTATCGGTTACTCGGACATCACGGCCCTGCACACGGCGATCTATCAAAACACGGACTTAGTTACTTTCCACGGCCCGACAGCAGGCGGCAATTTGTCGGATTATTCGAAAACCCATATTTTGAATGTGCTGATGAATCCGTCGGCTCCATACAAGATCGGGCTTTCAGCGTTCAATGTAGCCAACACGTCGAACCTTTTTAAAACCGAAACGATCAGCAAGGGAAAATGCCGGGGCGAACTCGTCGGAGGCAACCTGTCGCTGCTGTCGGCGATGACGGGGACAAGCTCGGCACTGCGGAATCTGAAGGGGAAGATACTATTTCTGGAAGATGTCCGCGAGCAGCCGTACAGGATCGACCGAATGCTGACGCAGCTTAAGCAGAGCATTGATCTGCGGCAATGCTCCGGCATCGCACTCGGCATATTCGAAGGCTGCAATCCGACTGACACGGCGTCGCAGTCTCTGATATTTGTTTTGAAAGAACGGCTCGGCGATCTGGGAATTCCGGTGATATATGGGCTTTCGTTCGGCCACATACGCGATCAATTTACTCTACCGGTTGGAATTAAAGCCGAACTTGATACGGAAACGGCGACAATAGCGTTTCTTGAAAGCGGGGTGATTTGACCCGGGAAAATGTATACTATCGAAATGAAAAACAATTTCACCGCGGTTGTAAAACAGGACGGCGATTGGTGGATCGGCTGGATCGAAGAGGTGCCGGGCGTTAATTGTCAGGAAGCGACGCGGAGCGAGCTTTTAGAAAGTCTGCGGGTGACGCTTGGCGAAGCCCTGGCTTTTAATCGAGAAGACGCTCGAAGCATGGCTGGCCTGAATTACGAAGAAGAGCTGATCGCGGTATGAAAAGGCGTGATCTGATCCGTCATTTGCAGCAGCATGGTTGTGAACTTCTGCGAGAGGGCGGAAGCCATTCGTGGTGGCATAACCCCAGTCAGAACAAACGTTCGGCTATACCTCGGCACTCCGAAGTGAATGAAAACCTGGTTGTTAAAATCTGCAAAGACTTAGGAATTCCAAGAGCTAAATAGTAGTAAGAAAGCCCGCACGATACGCCACCGCTAACGTGAGGGCTTCTGCATTTTAAATAGCTCATTCCGCTTTTTGGTCCCAATCCGGCGTGTGGAAAATTCCTTCTTTGTCGGTGCGTTGGTAAGTGTGGGCGCCGAAAAAGTCACGCTGGGCCTGGATAAGGTTGGCCGGCAGTCGTTCGGAGCGGAAGGCTTCAAAGTAGGCGAGGCCGGATGAGAGGCAGAGCGACGGCACTCGGCTTTCGGAGAAGCGGCCGACGATGTGGTGCCAATCCTTGCTGTTGCGGTTTAATAATTCGGCAAAACGGTTATCAAGCATTAGATTCGGAAGGTTCGGGCTTTCCA
>JANMSP010000086.1:0-9294 GCA_031389475.1 Pyrinomonadaceae bacterium | reverse complement strand
GTATTAAACCCATTTGCAGAAAAAAAAGGCTTCGTCTCAATCGGGACGAAGCCTTTTTCTTTGCAAACACTGTAATTTCGGTGATAATATGGATATATGGCAACGCTTGTCGGCACAATTCCAAAACCGGTTCGAGTAGACGAAGGCGGCGGCCTCAAGGTCGGCGACACTCGTGTTACTCTCGACTCGGTCGTATACGCCTTCAACCGTGGAGACGATGCGGCCGAGATTCAATACCAATTCGACACCCTCTCGCTAGCCCAAATTCACGCCGCCATCGCCTACTACCTTCACAACAAGGTAAAGGTCGATGCATATCTCAGACAGGGCGAGATCGATTATGCAAAAAGACGTGCTCAGAACAAAATAGACTTTCCGCACGGTTTAACTCGTGAAATCCTGCTTGCCCGCAAAAATGGCACCGATCCGAACTGGAACAAATGATCCGGTTCCTGACTGACGAAAACTTCAACGTTCACATCCTCAACGGCGTCCGGCGTCGCTTGCCCGCTCTAGACATATTACGCATTCAGGATGCCGGTCTGAGGAAATGGGTCCCATATAAAAGAGACTCGATACAATTCGCGGGCTTATGTTGGTCGAAGGTGAATGGAATGTCGAATTGCATAACGATGTGTACATTCGTCGCAGAACATTTGTTGATAATGTATCAAGGTCTCCTTTATGCGAAGTGTCGATAAGTGTTTCAGCTATTGGAGAACCGCAACGGTCTGCCTTGTCGAAGGTCCGTAAAGGAACGGTCTGCCTAAATATATTCGGCAATGCCTTGTTGGGACTTCAAAATGATTCTAATAACGTGTTATTAACACCGATAGCAATCTTTTAAATTTTGTCTAATGTCTAACTCCTAGCGGCTTCCAATCTTGGTTGGATCGTAAAACTGAAGAGGTGCGGAACCGTTCGACGTTCTGTAAATTTCCCGTAGTCGAGCTTTTGCGATGGTCAACCTTTCAATAAACTGACTCTTACTAACTAATAACGCGCCTCCAATAACGTTTGCGTTAGCGGCGCTTTCCGACTCATGAAGAAATTTGGGCGCCCCTTGAGTGTTATAGACTCCGCTGTGTGGAATCCATTGATAATAATCAGATTCAGTTTTATTGAATTCACAATAAAGAAAGAGAAATAAGTCAGCGTCCATGAATTCTTGGAAAGAGAGGATTTTACCAATATCGCCGTTCCGATATCGACTTGCTAACATATCCGCATGTAGTGAGAATTGTGGTGATTTCGTTTGTAACTTTTTATCTTCCAGGGACCGCAATGTTTGAGGAATATATCCTATGGAAACTAATCGCTCATCACTGGGAAGATTGTTCACATAAATGCGCGGTTTCAGAAGTTCCCCTATAATCTTCCAGTTTCCATCACGAATCTGAAATGAGAAAAACAATACAAATAACTCATGTCCTATGAACTTATAGAAATCAAAATCATAATCCTTACGGCCGTTGGGATTTTCTACGGTGCGTAATCTGTATTTTGTGAAAATGGAAATAAGCTCGGTGTATAAACGTTGGCAGGCCTCGATGTTTCCAATTGTCGACAGACTAACCATGACATGAGCAAAGCCAGTACTCAGCGATTCTGACTTTTCAATCGCTTCAAAAATGGTTTCGATTCGATTGTCGCTCAGGACATATTTTGAGTTGATTGTTTCTATCTCCGAAAACAGCCACTGCATATACCTTTTTATGAGCGGCAGTTGATTTTGAGTTCCAGACTCTATTGCTTTAATCGTATCGTCCTGTAAATTTGGTAAATTAACAGCTTCAGCCTCGCGGGATTTTTCAATATCTTCTATAATGAGCACAACGGCTTGCCGGAGATCTTTCTCTAAACTCTTTTTGGCGGTCGCCTTCTCACCGCTTTCAGCTAGCGAGTAGCCAACAATTCTTCTCATTCGCAAATCGAACGGCAGGTCCTCAGGACTTCCATACTCTAGGTTCATGACTAAGATCGTTCTGTTTTCGCCAAGGTGTTTAAGAGCGTAGCCCGACTCAAAAAGTACATTGGGATTTGGTGACTTTCTGGACGCTTTCTCTTTTTTTAAGGCAGATATTTCACCAACGATCGATACATCGGCGACAAATATCTGACACCTATCGATCTTTTTCAGGATCGACTCGGCGATATTTATAGAACCCGCAACCCCTTTTGTCGCGCTGTCAATATCTATCGCAGGTCGCTCCGCTTCAACAACATCGCCCTCAAATGTTTTCGCAACATTTGTAAGCGCATCGTCTATGAGCGTACGATTGGTTTTATTGGGCAGGTCGGACTGCCAAGAGTAGAAGATTTTAATTTCCATGTCTCAATAATTTTCTACTTTACATTAAATGCTCATGCGTTCCTAGCGACTCGGTGTTTGGACTGACCAGAGTTTCCGGCGACTTCCCACTTTATTTACGGCGAAGCTAATGCTACGCCGTTGCAGACTTATTCTATTTTGAGGTTATGCCTCCAAACGGCGGCATAGCCGCGATTATTTATTGTGGACGCGACGGAAAGGCAGAGCCATTCCGCACAGCACTTGGGCATAGCCCGAAGAGGTAATCCCAAACCAACCTAGAAGACCAGTTGCCGCGTTTCTTTTGCAAAATGCTATAATTCTCACGTTATGACACAGCCACAAGCTACAGCGGAAGTTTTTTGGACGGCGTTTCAGGCGATGAAGCCTGCGGAGCGTGAGCGTTTATCGGAAAGCTGATGAAGGACAAAAATCTAGCCGAAGATTTGCGCTACGCCGCCGTCATCGAAAAACGGAAAGATGAACCGACCGTATCGCTCGATGATTATCTTTTAGTGCGTTCTAAAAATTGATTCATTCTCTTGCGGCTTGCCGCTCTATTTGCGGAAAAGCTGTGCTTTTCCATAGTTCGCAAGATAAATGCGGGGCTATGCCGCCGTTCTTTTGCCGCATTTGAAACGGCGGCATAGCCGCAAGATAATTCCAGAGCCAACCGGAAAAGCATAGCTTTTCCGCAAATAGGGCGGCTCAGCCGCGAAGAAGTTCAAAGCCTCGTTCACAGGCCTTGCCGCTTTAGCCGAATTGGGGTGCGATAATTCTGATAAACAAAAACCTCCACCTGAAGGTGGGGGCAATTGAGCTACAGAAACGTTGAGGTGTTGAGGTGCTCGCTCGTGATTCCGAAGAGGCCGCGTTTGTGGCGGGACTTGTTTCCTTTTTCGTCATACTGATACCAGATCATCGGTTTTCCGTTCGCGTCTTCGGATTCGACGAAGATCTCGCGGCCATAGCCGTCCAGGCGAGGTGAGAGTGGAGGGTCAAGAGCGGAGAGTTCGGTGACTGATTGTGTGTTTTCTGTGGTTTTGATCTCTTCGTCAACCACGGAAAGCACGGAAAGTTCCCCGGTCGCTACCGCTCCCGGTTCTGACAGATCATCGTATTCGTCATCGTCCGGCTCGTCCTCCTGAGTGCTGTTCGCCGACAACTTGTCCATTGCCGGTGTCCATTTTTTGTAAAGCTCGTACGCCCACGATTTCGAGATGCCGAGCGTTTCCCCGATCTGACGAAACGTCTTTTGGTCCACCTCATGCAGCCTTGAGATCTCGCAGATCAGGCGCCGTTTATCTTCGTCCATACCGGGAGTGAACCGCTCGTCAAATTCGAAGCCGAGGATGCCGGAATCTAGCCGCTTGATCTTGCCGGCCGGTGCGTTTTCCATGTTCCAAAAAACTTTCGCACTTCGCGACCGAGTCTGAACGATACAGCGTTCGCCGTCCGGATGCCGTTTCCATCCCATAGCGAACACGCTGTCGGCGACCGTGCATAGAACGCGCGACCGCTTCAGGTCGTTTTCGCTCACCCACTGATCCGGCGACTCCAAAGAGTCGGACAAAACGAGGATCGAGATGCCGAATTGGCCGCTCATGCGTTTCAACCGCCGAATGCACGCAAGCGTTTCGCGTATGCCGTCGTGCGTTTGCTTAATCGCCGAAAGATCGTCCACGATCACAACCCGAAAGCTGTTCTCTATGACCGTGCTCCTGATCCAGCCGCAAAGTTCCGCACCGTCCGGCGGGGCGTCGCGATACAGGTTTTCGGCGAACTTATACCGCCCGTATCGCGCGTGAAATTGCGGATCGGAAAGGCTTAGATCGACATACAATACTTTGCGCCGTCCCTTTGGCATTACGAATCCATAAAGCGGCGTGCCGCGGGCCAATGCATCGGCGATCTGCACCGCCAAAACGCTCTTCCCTATTCCCGACGCACCGAAAAACAAAGCCAGCTCGCCTTCGCGCCAGAATTCATCGAATAGCTCGGCCGGCCGCTTGAACCGTTTGGCTTCCGCCAGACACTCATTCGCCTTTCGGGGCCTCGAATGCGGAAGCCCGCGCGTCAGCAAGGGCGTATCGTCCAACGTTTGAGTTAAGCCCTCCCTAACGGTCAGGCTTCTGCAATTTTTCTTGACATTTATAACATCTGTTGACATAATTCATCCATACGTTGTATGGCACAATGTATCATACCTGAAACATAATGTATGTCAAGATGTTTTTTGAAAATTAATGAAAATGGAAATCTGAAATTGGGTTAAGCGATGTGTTTGCAATGTTTTGCGTGTCCGGTCATAGCCAGCGGACGAGCACCGGACAAGCGGCGGACACGGGTGGACAGTAGCAATTCACTTGATGCGGTCTAGGACACCAGGCTGTGGGCCGTTGAAGTCCTGGTAGCGTTTGCGGCCTTTCTCGGTGAATTCGACGGTGAGTTCGAGGTGGGAGCAAATCTTCCGCGGGTTGAAACTCGCGGCTAAATTCATGGTGCGGCTACGCGGCGAAATCGCTTACGCTTTCAACAAATTTCGTATTGGGTGAGCGAAACGAGTGTACCTTGATGCAAAACTTTCAGGTAACGCCCGTTTCGCTCACGGCAGGCCATTATCGCTCGTCGCTTCCCTGCTTTGATCCGAAGCCGGCTTCCGCGATAAAATCGGCATTTGTAATCTCACCAAAGACACCAATGACCCGCGGCACGAATTGATATCTTTTCGATGTAACGCTGATCGTATAACTTTCGGCAGTCCGGACGCCATCAAAACGGTAATAGCCGAAAGAACTTGAGATCGTCCGCCTCGAGACGCCGTTTGCATCGGTCATCGTCAGCCGGGCGTTTCTCAGGCCTCTGCCGCCAGATGTCGTAACTCTGCCGGAAACTGAAACTAATGCCGGTGCCACACTCGAGAAAGATGCAAAGCCCTGTTGGACGGCGAGCTCAAATCCCTTGAATGATCCGCCGACATAAAGCGTCCCGTTCGACGCCACCGCCAAAGCGTCGGCGCTCGTTCCTCCGGCGGCACTCGGATCAAAACTCGTAGCGCTGCCGTCGATAGAATTCAGTTCAGCGAGAAATCTGCGTGCCTGTCCGCCGATTGTCAGGAAGCGTCCCCCAGCGTATACTTTCGATCCCGAGAGAGCGATGGCATTTACAGAGTCGCTAAACGCGGCGCCGCTGGCTTGAGGGTTAAAGCCCGTGGGGGAGCCATCAGCGGCGCTGATCGCCGCGATGTTCTTGCGGTCCACTCCCTGCACTGTGGCGAAGTATCCGCCCGCGTAGATCGTCGAACCCGAGACTGCGATTGCGAGAATTTGCGGGTTAGACCCGGTTAACTGCGGGTTAGGGTTCCAGGTGGTTGCATTTCCATCAACCGTGTTGAGGGCGGCCAGGACCGAACGGGCTTGGCCTCCGATATTCTGGAATGCCCCGCCGGCGTAAACGAGATTGCCCGATACACCCAGCGCGCTGACGGACCCGTCAATCGCGTTGGGATTGAAGGCAGTAGCCAAACCGTCGCTTAAACCGACCGCCGCAATGCGGTTTCGCGGTTGGCCGCCCATCGAGGTGAAATTGCCGCCGACGTACATAAGAGGTCCCGATAGCGCGATTGCATGGACGATGTTGTTCGCCAGGGGTGTCCAGCTAGTGGCGGTCCCGTCGGCGGCATTCAGTGCCGCAAGGGAGTTTCGCGGTTGTCCGCCGCACGAAGCGAAGAAGCCGCCCACATAAACTGTGGCGCCGTCATCAGAGACCTTCATTGCATTCACCGTGGCGCTGCCATTGGCGGAACTGCACGCCGGAGCAAAGCTGGTCGCTGTGCCGTCTGCGGCATTGATCGCGGCGATGCTGGTCCGGACGACGCCGCCGGTCGAGCTGAAAAAGCCTCCGATGTAAATCGCTGAGGCAGAGACCCCGATTGCGGCGACACTGCTGTTGGGGCTAGGGTTAAAAGCGGTGGCGGTTCCGTCAGCGGCATTAAGCGCCGCAAAGAAGCTGCGCGGTTGACCTCCGATCGTTCTGATGCCGCCGCCCGCGTAGACCGTCAAGCCATCAACCGAAACTCCGACCGTCGTAACATTGCCGGTCGGTGCAGGATTGAATGAAGTCGGAATACCGCTGGTAGGATCGAGTCCTGCCAGGCCGGTGCGGGTCTGCCCTCCAATTAGATTGAAGGACCCCGCCGCATAAATAGTCGAATTCGACACCGCGATAGAGTTAACGGTACCGCATGCGCCGCACGTGCCCGACGCCGTATTGGCGGTAAAACCTGTAACGGTGCCGTCGGTTGCTCCGCCGAGAGTAAGCGCCGCGATGTTGCCGCGCGTCTGGCCGCCGATTGTCGCGAAGCCGCCGCCGACGTAAAGCGTCGAACCCGAAATCGCCAGGGCATTAACGTTGTTGCTGGCATTAGGGTCGAAGGTCAGGATGGCGGTGCCGTCGGCAGCATTGAGCGCCGCAATGCGGTTGCGCGTTTGGCCGCCGATCGTCGTGAAGTTTCCGCCCGCATAAATAATCGATCCCGATACCGCCAGAGCCGCAACCTGAGAGTTATTGGCGTTCGGGTTAAATGCGGTGACGGCACCATTTGAGGCGTTGAGTCCCGCGATCAGATTCCGCGTTTGGCCCCCTATCGTTGCGAATAGCCCGCCGGCGTAAACCGTTAAGCCGTCAGCCGACAGTGCCAACGCACGAACAGAGTTATTTGCGCCGGGGTTAAAGGCCGGATCTACACTGCGGTCGGCAAGTATGTGGGCGATGTTGAGGCGCGGAATTCCGCCGACGTGTGTGAACAACCCGCCGATGTACCATCCGCCCGACCCATCCGAAATAACCGAATTTACAGTGTTGACGCCGCCTGTAACTTCCGGGAAGCCTGGAGTTTGAGTGCCGTTGAGCGCGTATTCAAGACCCGGACCGGTGCGCGGCCCGACACGGCTGAAGAGACCGGCGATATAGATCGTGTTGCCAGACCGCACTACGGTTTTCACGGCCCCATCGGTAACATAAGTGCGGTCCGGACTGGAAAACTGAGGGTCCTGAGCGAGCGTCACGCCGGGCAACGCCAGAATTGATAAAAAGGAAAGCCCGGCAATAACGAATATTGCGGTGCGGCTAACGAGCTCACGAACGTAAATGGCTTTTGTGGGGAAAGGATATCGAGCAATTGAGAAATGTAACATATAGACCAGTCTCCTTTGATGGTTACGACCAAATTTTATGGTAAAAAAATTGGCGCCCAAAAGAATAGCGTACGTGGGTCTAGTCGAGAGCAATTAAGGTCAGCAAGGGGGGGAAATGGAAATTGCTATAACCGTATAGTAGATAGTATTTATTAGCAAGCGAAAGGCGGCCTCCTCCTTGCGCGACGGGATACCTCGCAAAAAATTGTCTTGCCTCGACCCGAACGTCCGAAGCCGAACCCAGCCGACCTGACCCTAAAACTCGGGCACGTTATTCAGGTGATTCGGTCGAGGACGCTTGGTTGGGGGCCGTCGAATTCCTGGTAATGTTTGCGGTCTTTTTCGGTGAATTCGACGGTGAGTTCGAGATGAGAGCAATGAAGGCACGCGTGGGCGTTTATCTTCCGGGTGCCGCTCCCGAAAATGCTTTTGAAGAACGATGTTTTGCTACGCAGAAAGGAAATACTGCCGCCGCCCGTCATTTCCATTACCGAGCCTTCAATCATTGCCGTCGCCCCGCATCTTACACAATCCATAACGTCACCTGTTCGAATCGTATTATAGGTCTTATCCGTAAGGAAGCATCGCACAGCCGACACCTGATTCGATCAAGCGGGAGTTATGGCGTGTGGCTCGCTGGTACCTTTAAATCGATTCTCCCGCCTTCCGCCTGGGAGCACGCCGATGCATAATTCAGCTTAATGAAACGTTGGGTTTTCTCGCTTCTTACAATCGCAGCCCTCATCGCCGCGCCGCTTTATTTTATTGAGTCGCCGCTTTACGCCCGAGTTGTGGCCGTTGCCGGAGTTTGCCTTTTTGTTTGGATCAGTGAACTTGCACCTTCGTTTGTGCCGACGCTGATGTTGTGGGCACTCGTGCCGCTTGTGATCTTTCCGGTGGATGCGCGGTTCTCGCTCCCGGCCGTTTTGACGTGGGCGGCCGATCCGGTAATGGCATTGTTTTTCGGCGGCTTTACGCTTGGTGTTGCTGCCGAGGCTTATGGTGTCGACAAACGTCTCGCGGCATTTACGCTTCGATCCGCCGGGAAATCTTTCAGCCTGTTCTTATTGCTAATCGTTTTTACAACCGCGTTTTTCTCGATGTGGTTTTCGAATATTGCGGCCGCGGCTCTGGTACTGGCGTGTCTGAGGCCGATACTGAAAGAATTTAAGGACGATCACGTGCTCCGCCGGACGTTACTGATCGGTGTCGCCCTCGGTGCGGATTTCGGCGGAATCGCAACCCCGATCGGCACCGGGCCGAACGGGATCGCAATCGCGTCGCTGGCTTCGAATTTTCATATATCGTTTGTCGAATGGATGATCTTTGCCTTTCCGCTAACCATCGGGATGCTGGTTTTGGGTTATTTGATGCTGCTTTTTCGTGCAAAATCAGAAACGAAAGATTGGGCGCTTTCAGGCATTCATCTTGTCGAGCGTCCCGCAACGGCGGGCGAAACGAAGCCATCCGTTCCAGGCCAGCGGGCGTTCTTCCTGATCCTGGCAGCGACCGTTGCACTTTGGCTCTCCGAACCGCTGCATAAAATACCGGCGGCAGTGATCGCGATTGCTTCGGCGGCAAGCTTATTCCTGTCGGGAATGCTTAAGAAAAAGGACATTTTGCGTATCGATTGGTCGACACTTCTTCTAATTGCGGGCGGCATAACGCTCGGCAGGCTGTTAGAGCAGTCCGGCATCGTCAGAGAGTTTTCGGCCAACGTTCCATTCTCCGAAATGAATGTTACGCTGAGTCTTTTTATAATCTGTTTCGCGAGCGCCCTGCTTTCGG
>JANMSP010000084.1:0-14531 GCA_031389475.1 Pyrinomonadaceae bacterium | reverse complement strand
CCCAAACAAAAACATTACGTTAGTTTTTTTCCGCCCCGCTTTTTGGGGTCTTCCCGCCCCCCCACCACCCCCCAAAACCCCGGGACTCAGAACGTTTGACTTTTTAAACGGCAAGTTCACTCGCAATCGCGGAACGGGTTTTTATCAAAAGCTCCACTAAATCGATACTGTCTCCGGTTTCGATTGGCGTCAGAAATACCATTTCAATATTCCCGCCGTATGCGACGCCGGTTTTCTTGCCCATCATCCAATCCGTATTCTTAATTGCGACCGGCACGATCGGAGCATCCATTTGCATAGCCAGGTGAAACCCGCCTTTTTTAAACGGTAAGAGATCTCCGGGCATCGCTCGCGTTCCTTCGATAAACAGGCCGAACGAATAGCCCTGCTTCATTACCTCTCTCGCTTTTTCCATTGACGCAAGTGCATGTTCGGGATCCGAGCGGTCAATGGCAATAATGTTTACAAATGCCAATCCCTGGCCGAATATCGGAACTTTCAATAGTTCCTTTTTTGCGACCAAACCCATTTTTCTTCCGGAAAAAAAGAAAAAAGCGGCCGTATCCAGATATGAGCGGTGATTTGAGAGAAAGACATAAGACTTGCCGTCTTTGAGGTTTTCGAGTCCCTTGACCTCGACCGTTGCACCGGAAGCGGCGAGCCACGTTTTCGCGCCCCATTGAGCAAGCGGATAAAGCCAAATCCGCCGATCGATCAGCCACAATACGATCAAAGCCGGAGTCGCGATGAAAAGGAGCAGCGAACCCGCGACCATCCAAGACCACCAATAGCGAAGTTTGCCGATCAGCCGCGATTTGTTAGACTTTCGAACAGGAAACGTCAGCATCGTATTAGCCTCAATCGCCTTTAGGGAAACATCTTGCATATGGTTCAAGTAAATATTGTCAGTCGCAAAGACCTGGAAAAGGGAAGAAATTTAGCCGCAAAAAGGCACATAAATCTCAAAAATTCCTTTCTGTGCTTTTTGCGCCTTTTTGCTGTTACTCCATCTTCCGCGGCGTTTATTTTACTTTTTTCCTTAGCAATTGTCGCTCAGGTGCCGTCGCCGAAAGCCGTGCTTGGGTTCAATCCTACTGATGATAAAACGATTGCCGATTGGACGCAGATTAGCGATTATTTCGCGAAATTGGATAAGGCAAGCAACCGCGTAACCGTCCGCGAGATCGGTAAAACGACGCTTGGAAGACCACTGATCGCCGCGTTTATTTCTTCGCCGGATAATATCAGGAATCTCGAAAAATACCGCCGGATAAATCAAAAATTGGCCGATCCGCGAACGATAAAGGACGCGGGCGAACTTCAAGACCTCATAAAAAATGGCAGGACGATAATTTCCATTTCGTGCTCTATCCATTCGACGGAGATAGTGGCGTCGCAAATGTCGTTGAATCTTGCTTACGAACTCGCTACGGCAAATGACGACGAAACGAAGGAGATTTTGGATAATACGATTTTGCTGCTGATTCCTTCATCAAACCCGGACGGAATTCAGATCGTAGCCGATTGGTATCGTAAAACTCTTGGCACGAAAAGCGAAGGAACGTCACCGCCGGAGCTTTATCACCATTACGCCGGGCACGATAATAACCGCGACTGGTTCATGCTCAATTTGAAGGAAACGCAAGCGATAACGAAACTTTACTGGCAGGAATGGTTTCCGCAAATCGTTTATGACGTCCATCAAATGGGGCAAACGGGTGCACGATTTATCATTCCGCCGTTTTTCGATCCGCCGAACCCGCGAATCGCTCCGCTGATCTTGCGCGAGGTCGGCCTCGCCGGTTACAAAATGGCAGCCGATCTGCAGGCGAAAAATTTCGCCGGTGTGGCGACGAATACGACGTTCGACACCTGGTGGCACGGCGGTTTTCGGTCCGCGCCTTACTATCACAATTCCATCGGCATTTTGTCGGAAGCGGCAAGTGCGAACTTGATGTCGCCGGTTGAGATCACGAAAGGCCAACTGCAGAAATCGCGAGCATCACGCGGACTTAGTTCACCGCTCGAATCGGCGACGAACATTCCCGATATATGGAATGGCGGCATTTGGCGTCCGCGAGAAATCGCAGAGCTAGAAATGACTGCCAGCCGTGCTCTTCTTCAGATGGCGGCGAAATTTCGGCCGCGATACTTGCGGAATTTTTACGATCTCGGCAGGGCGAATCTGGAAACGGACATAAACGATCCGCAGGCTTTTGTCATACAAGCTGGTCAATCGAATACGGAAATTGTTTCACGGATGCTGGAAATTCTGATGTGGCAGGGAATCGAAGTTTACCAGATGACGAACGAGCTTTATGTAAAGATGGAAAAGATGCCGGATTTTCATGAAATACCGCTCGGCAGCTTTCTCGTTTTCGTAAACCAGCCGCAGAAAAACAATGTTTTGAGCCTTTTCGAAAAGCAGATTTATCCAAACCGTGTCAACGCGAACGGCGAGCCGGATGTCCCGTATGATGTTGCCGGTTGGACGCTGCCGCTGCAAATGGGCGTTGAGGCGGAAGCGGTCTTGAGCATTAGAGACCTCGAAAAATATCGCGGTACGCTGAAAAAGGTGGAGAATATCAATCAGGCCCGTGGAGTTTTAAATCTACAGGCAAGTTCACAACCGTTTGCCAAAATATCGAATCCACTCAAGACGAATCCGAAGATCGGGCTTTACAAAGGCTTCACTTCCTCAATGGATGAAGGCTGGACGCGGCTAGTTTTCGACAACCATCAAATACCATTTAAATCGATTTCCGATCAGGATTTTCGGCAAAACAAGTTGGACTATGAAGTGATAATTCTGCCGGCGGATAGTGAAAACAGCATAGTCAAAGGATTAAGCACCGAGCGGTACCCGGCGGAATTCGTGGGCGGGATCGGTGATGCAGGTGTCGAAAATCTCAAGAAATTTGTTGAGAATGGCGGCAAACTGATTTGCTTCGATGATTCGTGCGGAATGGTAATGAGTAAATTCGGCCTGCCTATTCGCAATGTTTTGAATGGTATAAAACGAAGTGAGTTCTACAATCCCGGTTCGGTCGTAAGGCTCGACGTAAATACAAATCAGCCGCTCGCCCGCGGAATGCGAAAGGAAACGGCCGCTTATTTTATCACCAGTTCAGCATTTGAAATCGCCGCCGATGCCCGCGTGAATGTCATCGCCAGATACGTTCAGAAAGATGCGTTAATGTCCGGCTGGATGCTCGGCGAAAAGTATTTGAACGGCAAAGCCGCCCTCGTGGAAACAAATTACGGCAAAGGAAAGATCGTGATGTTCGCGTTCCGCCCGCAGCATCGGGGGCAAACCTTTGGGACGTTTCCATTCATCTTTAACGCATTGGAGAAATAGATATGAAGGCGAAGGCACAATGCGTTAAGAACAATCTAGGTTTGGTCTGCATCACGACAACGGACGCGGTTCGGTTTAAAACGATTACCCGCAAGCGGCTTTTGTCTTTTGAAGAGTCGGAGCAGGCGCAGATACTGAGAAATCTATACACGGAAAATACGGGAAGGCTGGAGAATGCCGTCCGTTTTTGCCTGGACCACTGCATCAATCTTTACCGGATGAGTTCGGAGATTTATCCGTTTTCCGATGAGCCATTCGGGTTTGCGGTGTTGACCGAGTTTACGCAACGATTGGCGGACATTGGTAAGAAAGCCACTGAAAACGGCCTGCGGTTAGTCTTTCACCCGGACCAATATGTGGTTTTGAGTTCCGATTCCGAATCGGTAATTGCGAACAGCGTCAAAATTCTGACTATGCACGCAAATATCATGGATTTGCTAGGGCAACCGATTTCAGAGTGGGCGGCAATGACGATCCACGGTGGTAAATCAGACCGTTCGAACAGACTAGTTGATTCGATCTCGAAATTGCCGGATTCAATTCGCCTGCGGATCGTGCTTGAAAACGATGAATATTCGTATAGTTCGGCGGACATTTTAGATGTCTGCAAACGCACCGGCGTTCCAATGATATTCGACGCGCACCATCACGTCGTCCACGAAAAATTAAAAGATTTCAACGATCCGTCAATAGCGGAAGCATTCTGGGCCGCTCGCGAAACCTGGGCTAATCCCGACCATCAGATGGTCCATATCTCAAACGGCCGTACGCATATCAACGACCGCGCCCACAGCGACCTGATCTACACAATGCCCGACGTTTTCCGCCACGCCCCGTGGATTGAGGTCGAAGCGAAGCATAAGGAACTGGCGATTGAGAAGCTTAGAAATGAGTGGATTTGATCTGGCCTCGTTCGCCAAACTACTGATTTCATTTTTCCGCGCAAATCCTTACTATAAGTCTATGATTTTACGAGTTCTTTTCTCTGCTTTCCTTGCTGTAGTCATATTTGCTGAAAGTGGCCTTTCACAGGAACCGCTGATACGCATCGGGCTTTCGACTAATTCGGCTTCGGTTTCCATTACGACTTCCGATTCTTCGCTGGTCGCTCTTTCGCCGGACGAGCCTCTGAAAATGTTGGCGACGAATCGCGTTTCAGTGTCGGCACGGGCGTATCGGCCGCCAGTGATGGAGAATTACCGTTTCGAGATACAGAATCTGGCGACGCAGAAAGAAGCTAGCGGATTGGCGGCGGAGATTCGTAGTGAAACGGGTGAATCGGCGCTGGTCAGCATAAATCCGGCCGCGAATACGTGGATCGTTTGGGTCGGCGGTGTGCGGGAGACTCTCGAAGACGCCAATGCGTTCCACAGAAAGCTGGCAGAGAAAGGATTTGAGCACGTCGTGATGGTGACGGAGAAAAAGACGATTGTGTCCGACGATGCTCTTGCCCTGTCGCGGCAGATGCGGACGGCGGGGAAATCTGAGGTGCGGAGTTTGATCAGGACAACGGGCGATACCAGAGCAATCGGGCCGGATGTAGTCAATCCGAATCTGCGTGAAGTTATCGTAAACGGGCCCAGCGATTTAGCGCAATATTCGTCGCTCAAATCAGTGTCTTTCGGTTCGTTTAACGAGCGTGCAAATCCGGTAAAGCTGAACGGCAAGGCTTATCGCGGGAAGATCGAGGTTTTTGTGAATTCGAAGGGAACGCTGACGGTCGTGAATGTAGTGCCGCTCGAAGAATATCTTCTCGGCGTCGTTCCGAGCGAGCTTTCGCTGCCGCAGCTCGAAGCCCAGAAGGCACAGGCGGTTGCTGCACGAACTTATGCAATTGCGAATATCAATGCATACAGTTCGAAAGGTTTTGACATGGTGCCGACCGTTTCAAATCAAGTTTATAAAGGCGTTTCGATCGAAACAAAAATGGGAACGCAGGCTGTACGCGAAACTAGCGGGATCGTTGCGACATATAAAGGCGTACCGATAACGGCTTACTACACATCGACATGCGGCGGCCGCACGGAAAATTCCGAGAATGTTTTCGATAAAGCCGATCCTTATCTTCGCGGCGTCGAGTGCTCGCTCGAAGCACGCCGGCATTTTGAGCCATTTTTGATAAAAACCGTTCGAAAACCGGCGAAGCTTCGTGATGAAGGCAATCTCGAATTGGTGCGGCTGATGTCTCTGCTGGCAGTAAACGGTTTTTCGATGGTCACCGATCAGATCACTGACGAATGGCTGGAAGAGACTCCCGCAGAAGGGGAAATTTCTAATTGGCTCAACCAACTAGCGTCCAAATTCGGCAAAACTTTTCCTAACGTAAATAAAGAAACGGCAAAACCGGTCGAATTGGCCCGCATCCTGAGCGGATTTCTTTACACGCCGGGAGCGGCTGATACGCTGCTTAGCGATTCGGATATCACATACCAGCTTTCGTTTGACGATGCGGCTGAAATACCGAAAGATCGCCGGGCAGAAATCGCGATGCTGATGCGCGACGGATTTTTTACGCTTCATTCCGATATGACGCTAAAACCTAATCGGGCGTTCTCACGGGCGAAAATGCTGCGGCTGATCCGGCAGATCTATGAAAAGAAAAAATTGATGCCGAGTTTGCAGACCGCGACGACCAAGGCGACCGTTGACGGCAAACTTGTGCTGCGTTCGGGCAAATCTGAGCGGCAGGTTTCAGTTCGACCTGATGTGTTTTTATTTAAACAATTCGGTGCTGAGTTATATCAGGTAAGGGAAGCGGCACTTATCGGCGGTGAGGACGTAAGTTATCAAACAGACGCGGCAGGCTCGGTCATTTATCTCGAAATAAAGCCTACGGAAATTCCGACGGTTGCCGAAAACATGTCTCCGTTCACTAATTGGAGTACGACGCTCGGCGCGAGTGCGGTGCAATCCCGCTTGTCACGGTACGTTCGCGGCATCGGAACTCTTTACGACATCAACATCAGGCAAAAAGGCTATTCGCGGCGTGCCGTCGAACTTGAAATAATCGGTTCGAACGGAGTGAAGACATTGAAAGGCGGCAAGATACGTTCGGCTCTGCGATTAAATGAGCAGCTTTTCGTAATCGATAAGCGCTATGGTGCCGGAAACGCCGTCGCGAGTTACACCTTTACCGGCCGAGGTTGGGGACACGGCGTCGGCATGTGCCAATATGGCGCGTATGGATTGGCTAAGATGGGCGTTAAGTACGACGAGATAATCAAGCATTATTACACCGGCGTCAATCTGACCAAGGCCTATTAGTAAAATTAAACGCACAAACTCGGCCTGATTGGCTAAGATAGATTCTATGGATTTTCTAACGTGGCTGAGTTTTGTAGGCGGATTGTTGCTATTGATGGCACTGTCGTCCGCGTATTTGCGCCGCCTTCCGATCACAACGTCTGCGATCTATCTGGTTTTGGGTTTGATTATAAGCCCGGCCGTACTGAATTTGGCGGTAATAAATTTCGTTGAATGGAAAACCTGGTTCGAGCATTTAACGGAGATCGCTGTCATTCTATCGCTTTTTGTCGGCGGATTGAAACTGCGGCTGCCTCTGTCCAATTCTGCGTGGAAGGCAGCTTTCCGGCTTGCCGGGCCTGTAATGCTCGCGTCGATTGCGGGCGTTGCGGTTTTTTCGCATTTTGTATTCGGCTTTAGTTGGCCGTCGGGCGTGCTTTTGGGGGCAATATTAGCGCCGACCGATCCAGTGCTTGCGAGCACGGTGTCGGTAAATAATTCCGCCGATGATGACCGGCTGCGATACGCGCTATCGGGCGAAGCCGGTTTTAATGACGGTGCAGCGTTTCCTTTCGTAATTTTCGCATTGATGTGGGCAGAATACGGGCGATTGGGAGATTGGGTAGGCGGCTGGGCGCTGCATCGGCTTGTGTGGGCGATTCCGGCGGGGTTGTTGATCGGATATTTCTTGGGGAAAGGTATCGGGCGTTTAGCTATTTGGCTGCGCAGCCGTCATCAGGAAACGGATGCTCCAAACGATTTTTTGGCCCTTGCTCTGATCGCTCTCGCTTATGCCGGAGCCGAGTACGCCGGGGCGTGGGGCTTCCTGGCGGCGTTTGCAGCGGGAATCGGATTCAGGCGAGCTGAAATCCAGACTGTTGAGGAAAATCCTGCGCCCGAACATGACGGCGAAACGGCTGAAGAGGCTAAAGGCAACTTAACCAACCATCCGCCAGCGGAGGAATTTGTTGGCAGGAATATGGATGAGAAAGATTTGAAACATCCGACTACGGCCGCGGGTGTTATGCTTTCCGAGATCATATCTTTCGGAGATACCGCCGAGCGGCTGCTGGAAGTAACAATGATCGTTCTGGTTGGTGCTTGCCTGGCAATTTATTGGGATTGGCGGGCGGTTCCGCTTGCGTTGGCATTGTTCTTTGTCATCCGTCCGCTTGCCAGCCTTGTTTTTCTAGTAAAAACACCGACCGGAAAAGTACAGCGGTTGATGATGGGCTGGTTCGGCATTCGCGGTCTCGGCAGTCTATATTATTTGAGCTATGCTCTGAATCACGGACTAAACGAAAATATCAGCGATACCGTAAGCATCACGCTTTCCGTTGTCGCCATTAGTATTCTGCTGCACGGAATCAGCAGCCAGCCACTTCTCAATTATTATGAGCGGGGAATTTCATCGGCGGAAAAGTAACTGATCGAGAAACTAAAACTGTTTATGAAAAAATATTTTCTGTTTCAGATTCTTCTTTTTGCGCTGATTTCTAGCGGCATTGCCTCCGCGCAAAAAACGCCAGACGAAAAGATCGAACTAGGATCTAAAACAGCGAAGGACGGATTTAGAAACGAAACGGAGATAGTCGGGAAATTTAATAATTGGCGAACGGACGCAGAGGCGAAGGTATGGCTCGCGTTTATGGGACGCGAGCCGGTGGAAATCGAAAACGTTATAGCAACAAAGCCTCACGGCGAAAAGGCAGATGTTCAAGTCAGGATTAAAACAAAGAAAGGAGCATCCACTGAGGGAGTTTCGATCAAACTAGTCAGCAGCCCAAATGGATTTAACCAAATCGATAAACGCTGGCTGGCGACTTATGCAAAGATGTGGAAGATGCCGCTGCCGGTGGTCGAGGCGATGAAGCTTTTTCTTGGTGAAGTGAAACCGAATAAAGCGTCGCGAAATCCCAACAGAATGTTTATCGATGAATTTGATGTTGCAATGCAGAAAGAGATTATCGATTTTTTTAAGGTGAATAAAGCCGCGATCGTATCGGATCTTTTTCAGGGCGACGGCCAATACAGCGCGGCCTGGATGATGGTCGCGCTTAAATCAGAAGTAAAGCCGCGTTGGGTTCTGCGCCGTATCGACTACGCGATTAACTTCTTCGGCGATGGGCCGGTAGTGATAACACGCAATGGTAATTTAAAGATCGGCCGCATCACGATGCAGCGAAAAGGTGGCGACGGCGGCCGCGAAACTGCGAAGATGCTGCAATTCAAAATAAATCCCGCACTGCTTTTTGAAGGAAAATGAGATTCTCGCGCAATCAGATCATCGGCAGTCTAATTTTGCTCGGCGTGATCGTAACCGTTTCGCTTGTACGATTTGTTACAGCAGGATAATAGCGTGAGTTAACTGAATTTCTCCCCGTGCTAACCTATTCCGTTTTGTGGGAAAAAGATCCGAGAAAAAAATAATATATGCCATCGCCGGCCCCACGGCTTCCGGCAAAACGGGGCTTGGCGTTGAACTCGCTCTGCACATCGGTGGTGAGGTTATTAACTGCGATTCGGTCCAGATATATCAAGGCATTCAAATTGCGACCGCCAAACCGACTGATGAAGAAAAGCGCGGCGTGAAGCATCATTTGATCGATTATGTATCGCCGAATGTCGATTACACGGCTGCGGATTGGGCGGCTGACGCGGCCACAAAGATTTCGGAAATCGAGGCGCGTGGGAATGTACCCATACTTGTCGGCGGCACCGGTTTTTATCTCCGGACGCTGCGGCAGCCGCTTTTCGACGGGCCGAAAACGGACGACCATCTTCGGCAAAGGCTGAGGGCGATAATGAAAAAAAAAAGTGCAGAGTATATGCATCAATTGTTAGTAAAAATAGACCCCTACACGGCAGCCAAACTCTTTCCGCGTGATTATGTTCGCGTGAACCGTGCTCTCGAAGTATATTTTCAAACCGGCAAAACCATCTCCGAACAGCAGCCGAATCGAGGCGAAATACCGGGATTCGCCGCGCGTATTCGGCTATTTGTTCTAAATCCCGCGCGCGATGGTTTATACGCGAAAATTGACCAACGGGCGGAGGGCCACTTTGCAAACGGACTTGTCGAAGAGGTGAAACGTCTCCTGCAATCGGGCGTAAAAGATACGAGCAATGCTCTCGGTTCGCACGGATACCGGCGTGTCTGCGAATTTTTGCGCTGTGAGCGGACATTAGAGAGCGCAATTGAGAAAACTCAACAGGATGTTCGAAATTATGCGAAAAGGCAATTGACTTGGTTTCGCCGCGAAGAAGGTGTTACCTGGTTGAACGGTTTCGGTGAGGATTTCGATATTGGTCAGCTTTTGAAAGACGGGAAATAATTTAACTACCATGCAACGGCTAAAAGAGTGTATCATTAAGTTTCTCGCGAAAATAAGTTTTAACTGCTAAGGCAGCTTTGGTATAATTGTATTTATTCTCATAGCTTACGTTCAGGTTCAGGGAAAATGTCATGGAAAAACCAGCCGCTCAAAATATTCAGGATGCATTTCTAAATTCGGCGCGGAGAGAGAGAGTGGCCGTCGTGATTCATTTATTGCAGGGTTCAACGCTTGCGGGCAGGATCAAGAGCTTTGATAAATTCTCCGTTCTGCTGGATGTCGGCGGACAGGACATGCTTATCTTCAAACACTCGATTTCCACGATCTCACAGGAAAGAAAATCTGAGTCGGCATCGGCGTGACGAATCTTGCAGGGAAAATTCATCACTTTTGAAGGGATCGACGGCAGCGGCAAATCGACGCAGTTGCGAATGCTGTCCGGTGAACTACGCAGTCGCGGCGTAGATGTTATTACAACGCGCGAACCGGGCGGCACGCCACTCGGCCGCCGCCTGCGCGAAGCCTTTCTGGAAACCGAGGAAACGGTCGCCCCGATCGCCGAACTTCTATTGTTTGCGGCCGACCGGGCACAGCACGTTGAACTGCTGATAAAACCGTCACTGCTTGACGGAAGAATCGTTATCTCCGACCGCTACGCGGATGCGACATTTGCCTATCAGGGTGCGGGCCGGGGCTTTCCCGAAGCCACAGTGAGACAGATTATCCAGCTCGCGACCGGCGGATTGCAACCGGACCTGACGCTTTTTTTTGACATTTCGGTTGAGAAAGCATTGGAGAGAATGATTTCTCAGAGTGATTCTGAAAATAGAAAAAAGAACCGTATGGATGCCGAGACCAGTGAGTTTTATTCGAATGTCAGGAACGCTTACCTTGAAATCGCCGCAGAAGAACCGCAGCGTTTTAAGATCATCGACGCAAATGGTTCGATGGAAACGATACAGGCAAAAGTGGTCGAGACCGTCATTGGGTTTTTAGAAATGCAGAAGCCCGCACGTTAGTTAGGGCGAAGTATTCGAGTTGGCGGCGTATGGTGGAGGTGTTTTTGACTGCCTACCGCTTAAATTTCGCCCTTGCTAACGCGCGGGCTTCTGCAACTGATTTATGTTTTGCCAACTAGCTGGGAATGACCGTGTAAAAGAAACTTTAAGGCGCCTGCTCAAAGCGGGCCGTGTTCCAAATTCACTGCTTTTTGCCGGTGCGGACGGAGTCGGCAAGCGGCAGTTTGCATTGGAGATCGCAAAGGCGTTCGTCTGTCATTCACCTATAGATCTCGAGGGCTGCGGAGCCTGTCCTGCCTGCCGCCGCGTTTCCGTTTTCAATATTCCAAAGCCTGACAAGAAGGACGATTACAAACAGGTATTTTTCAGCGATCATGCCGATGTCGGGATTGTGGTTCCATACAACAAAAACATCCTTGTGGACGCCATCCGCGACCTAGAAAAGGAAGCGTATTTCCGGCCTTATGAAGCGAAGGCCAGATTCTTTATCATCGACGACGCCGATAAGATGAATGACGCGGCCTCGAACGCTTTGCTCAAGACTTTGGAAGAACCTGCTTCGACCTCGCATATCATATTGATCTCGTCACGGCCAGACAGCTTGCTGCAGACGATCCGCTCGCGGTGCCAGACGATCCGTTTCGCACCGGTCGAAACGGAGAAGATTGAAGAAGTGCTGCTGAACACGAACAAGTTTTCCATCAATGACTCTAAGCTTGCCGCGAAGCTTTCGGACGGCAGTATCCGAAAGGCCCTCTCAATGGACGTAGTGAAATTCCGCGAACAGCGTGAAAGAATGTTATTCGTGCTGCAAAGCCTGCTGATTCGCCGCGACCGGGCGTCGCTTCTTCAAACCGCTGAACAAATGAACGACTCTAAAAATAAGGACAGCTACGAAGACAACCTATCGATACTACTGTCGCTGATCCGCGATGTCTGGACGATTTCGCTGAGCAGAACCGACGATAATATAGTCAACGCCGACATCGCATCATCGCTGCATAAATTGGCTGAAGACGCCGAACCGCAAAAGCTTTCGTCGTGGATGGCCGAGATCGAACTATTGCGGGAAAGCTTTGCTGTTAATATAAATCGGAAAGTCGCGACCGACGCACTTTTTATGGAGATGGCTGCTTGACGTATCTATGGAACAGTGGAGATTTAGATGTCTAGGAGTAAAACTCTATGAGAAATCGATTTGTGTTGTTGCTTTGTACCTTGATGGTTTGCTCTATTATCACTTCCGCACAGACGACCCTGCCTAAAACGGCGCCGGTTTTGAAGGGTGATGCTGACGGCGATTCAGGGTTTGGATTTACCGTTGGTGAGGTAAAGGGCAGTGTCGGCACAACGGCTGTTTTTCTTCCCAAACCTTTATTTCCTGAAGAAGCAAGATACCCAGGAGCGGAAGGAATTGTTCGTGTGGAGATCGGGATCGACGAAGAAGGAGTTGTTGTTTCAGCTGCGGCAGTTTCCGGCGACCCGTTGCTACGCTCGGCCGCAGAGGCTGCCGCGAAGCGAAGTAAATTCAGAATTCCCCGTGATAAGAGCGGAGCAGCGATTAAAACCGGCGGGGTTTTGATCTACAGTTTTGTGATAGAAAAAGCGGGCTGGAGCAGGATAGCTTACGGGCTTGGATTGCTCGACAGAATGCCCATTGCATTCTTCTCAATTCCGATGACGGCAAAGGCGTTCCCTCTCGAATGGACGAGCGAACACAATATGCTTGATAAACTGCGGGGAATAGGAAGAAAGGAACCGTCGGCTGTCAGGCGGATTGCGGATAATACACCGGTTTTTGTGAGGGTTCCCGGAGCAGCACGGGTAGACAAATCTTACGGTAAGTCCGTTGTTATATACCAGCCTTTGTATACGCCATCATCTCCCACGCCCGAGCAGATCGCCGCCGCACAGGAGTTGATCACAGCTTTACGGGAGCGCCTTGGAAATGACATTGTAAGTTTATGGCAATTTAATCTTGGATTGGAATTGAGCGGGATTTTTGAGCTTTATAGAAATCCGAATGCACGCGGCGAAGCGGTTCGGCGTTTAAAGCAGTTCGCCGACAATATTCCACCAGGAATTCCGGCCGAAACGGCAAAGGCTTTGCGGGAAATGGCGGCCCTCTTCGATTTGGATAATACAAAGATTGATACGCATAATGATATCCTAAGGTCGATAAATTTAATCCTAAGCAGCAAATGACAAGTGGACGGAATCATATTATTGAGCGTACGTTCGCGGCTGGAGGCGTTTTAGCGGCCACCATCGGTGCTGCGGTTATTTGGTTTTTCAATCCGTCCAATTTCAATTTCCTGCCCGTCTGTCCGCTATATTCGATGACGGGATTTGCGTGTCCGGGATGCGGGTTGACGCGCGGGTTTCATGCTTTGTTTCACGGTGATGTTTTGACGGCGCTTGATTACAACGCGTTGATACCGGGATTTACGTTGGTGCTTGGATTTTTGTTTTTATCGATGGTATTGGTGGCGGTTCGCGGGCGGGGATTTGGGATTTCGATGTTATCGCCGAAACTGCTGGCCGGTGTTTTAGTTCTCTTGCTTGTGTTCGGAGTTGTCAGGAATCTGCCGGTTTATCCTTTCAGCGTTCTTTATCCATAAGAAAAATTAGCCGCAAAAAGGCTCAGAAAGCACAAAAGAAATTGTTCACTTTGCGCATGATGTGCCTTTTTGCGGCTAACATCTCTTATGTAATCTGTACTAGCGGTTTGTTTTCCAACAGGGATTTTGCGGCGGAGCCTTCTTTTCTCAAAATCTCGACTTCCTTTACAAATTCCTCGACAATGTCTTCGCCGCCGACTCTGCGCATCGGGACGCCATCTTTGAAGATCATTCCAACATTCCGGCCGAATGTGATGCCAAGTTGCGAATCGTGAGCTTCGCCGGGGCCATTGACCGCACAGCCCATGATCGACAGGTGAAGCGGTTCTTCGACGTGAGCAAGGCGGCGTTCGACTTCGGTGACGATCTCGACAAAATTATCAATATCCAAGCGACCGCAAGTCGGGCAGGCAACTACCGTAACACCGCGTTTTCTGAGTTCAAGCGATTTCAGGATTTCCCAACCGACACGCACCTCTTCGTGCGGTTCGGCGGCCAGTGAAACTCGAATTGTGTCGCCAATGCCGTCATGCAGCAGAACGCCGAGGCCGATCGCGGATTTGATAGTTCCTCCAAAAGGAGTTCCGGCTTCGGTGACGCCGAGATGGAGCGGGTAATCGACCTTTGCGGCGATCAAACGGTAGGCTTCAACCATGCGATTCACGTCCGAAGCTTTCAGCGAAATAATAATGTCGCTAAAGCCGAGATCTTCGAGAATGCGGATATGCCGCATCCCGGATTCGACCATCGCTTCGGGTGTCGCCGTACCATATTTTTTTAGCAGGTCTTTTTCCAGCGAACCGCCATTTACGCCAATTCGGATCGGTACCTTGCGGGCTTCAGCGGCACGGACGACTTCGCGGACGCGGTCAATCGAACCGATATTGCCGGGGTTAATTCGGAGCTTGTCGATTCCGGCGTCGAGTGCTTTTAACGCAAGTTTATAATGAAAATG
>JANMSP010000416.1:0-16922 GCA_031389475.1 Pyrinomonadaceae bacterium | reverse complement strand
GTCAAAGCCCGTGTTCGGCGTGTAGCTGACGTTTCCGGCAGTAAATGTAACGCTGCCATTTGCACCCTGCGTAACCGCAGTTACCGTCAGAGTATTGCCGTCTGCATCGGTATCGTTAGCGAGAACGTTGATCACGTTGTTCGTGCTGTTCTCGTTAACTGTCGCCGTATCGTTAACCGCATCCGGAGCCGTGTTGGGTTCCGGTATATCGGTAACCGTAACATTGACGGTTGCGGTGTCCGTGCCGCCTTGACCATCGGAGATGGTGTAGGTGAACGAGTCATTGCCGAAGAAGTTAGCGTTCGGAGTGTAGCTCACACCTGTAGCGGTGAAAGTCACAGTTCCGCTCGCACCCTGCGTTGCAGCCGTTACCGTCAGCGGATTGCCGTCGGCGTCGGCGTCGTTAGCTAGAACATTGATCGCATTTGCCACACTGTCTTCAAAAACAGTCGCTGAGTCATTGACTGCATCCGGAGCTGTATTCGGTTCAGCCACATCGGTCACCGTAATGCTGACCGTAGCTGTGTCCGTACCGCCTTGGCCATCGGAGATGGTGTAAGTGAACGAATCGGCACCGAAGTAGTTAGCATTCGGCGTATAGCTGACGCTGCTGCCGTTGTTAACTACGGAACCGTTCGCTCCTTGCGTAATTGCAGTGATGGTTAAGGTTCCGCCGTCCGCATCCGTGTCATTGGCAAGAACGTTGATGGCATTATTGACGCTGTCTTCCAGAACCGTCGCCGAATCGTTGTTGGCATTCGGGGCCTGATTCACATTCGTCACTGTGACGGCTACGGTTGCGGTATCGCTGCCGCCGTTTCCATCGGAGATCGTGTATGTGAATGAATCGAGGCCGTCGAAACCGGCATTCGGTGTGTAGCTCACTCCTGATGCGGAGAAAGTCACAACGCCGTTTGCTCCCTGCGTGACAGCCGTTACCGACAGGGTTTGGCCCGTATCGACATCAGTGTCGTTCGCAAGAACATTGATCGGAGTGGCACCGCTGCCCTCGGCTATTGTCGTAGAATCATTCACAGCATCTGGATTATCATTCACCGAAGTTACGGTGACGTTAACGGTTGCAGTATCATTTCCGCCGCTGCCGTCGGAGATTGAATAAGTGAATGAATCGCTGCCGTTGAAGTTAGCGTTCGGTGTGTAGCTTACGTTTCCGGCCGTGAATGAAACACTGCCGTTCGCACCCTGGGTTACAGCCGTTACGACAAGAGAGTCGCCGTCCGAATCCGTGTCATTAGCAAGAACGCTGATGACATTATTTGTGCTGTCTTCCGTTACGGTTGCCGAGTCATTGACGGCGTCCGGTGCGTCATTAACGCCGCCGACCGTGATCGTGACTGTTGCCGTATCCGTTCCGCCGTTACCATCCGAGATAGAGTAGGTGAACGAATCCGAACCGGTGAAATTAGCGTTCGGTGAATAGCTGACGCCCGTCGCCGTAAAGGTCACGGTTCCGTTTGAGCCCTGTGTTGCAGCTGTTACGCTCAAAGTATCGCCGTCGATATCGGTGTCATTGGCAAGAACATTGATTGCGTTGTTGCTGCTGTCTTCCGAAACGTTAGCCGAATCGTTGACCGCATCAGGAGCGTCGTTTACAGCGGTCACGGTGACATTAACGGTCGCGGTATCGCTTCCGCCGTTGCCGTCCGAGATCGTGTATGTGAATGAATCCGAACCGCTGAAGTTTGCGTTCGGAGTATAAGCGAGGTTGGTTCCATTGTTGACAACCATACCGTTCGAACCGTTTGTGGCTGACGAGATCGTTAAGGTATCTCCGTCACCATCCGTGTCATTCGCAAGAACATTGATCACGTTGTTGCTGCTGTCTTCGACCACCGTTGCCGAATCGTTTACGGCATCAGGTGTGTCGTTCGTTCCGCCGACCGTGATTGAAACAGTGGCCGTATCCGTTCCGCCATTGCCGTCGGAGACGGTGTAGGTGAACGAATCATTGCCGGTGAAGTTCGCGTTCGGTGTGTAGCTGACATTGCTGCCGTTGTTGATTACTGTACCGTTGGCTCCCTGTGTAATCGCACTTACTACCAGCGTGTCTCCATCGATGTCCGTGTCATTTACCAGGACATTGATGACGTTTGCACTGCTGTCTTCCGCAACCGAAGCCGAATCGTTAACCGCGTCGGGTGCATCGTTGACCGAAGTAACGGTTATGCTGACAGTTGCCGTATCGCTTCCGCCCTGGCCATCGGAAATCGTGTAAGTGAATGAGTCCGTACCGTTGAAGTTTGCGTTCGGGGTATAAGCAACGTTTGTCCCGTTGTTTACAACCGTTCCGTTGGCTCCATTGGTGGCTCCCGTGATAACCAATGTGCCGCCGTCCGAATCCGTATCGTTGGCGAGAACACTGATGACGTTGTTGATGCTGTCTTCTACGACCGAGGCCGCGTCGTTCACCGCATCCGGTGCAACGTTCGGAACTGGAGTTGGCGTCGGAGTTGGTGTCGGCTCGGCTACATCGGTTACGGTGACCGTTACCGTTGCTGAGTCGCTGCCGCCTTGTCCGTCGCTGATCGTATAGCTAAAGGAATCCGTACCGAAGAAGTTGGCGTTTGGAGTGTAAGCAACGTTCGTCCCGTTGTTTACTACCGTTCCGTTGCTTCCGTTTGTGGCACTGGTGATAACCAATGTTCCGCCATCCGAGTCTGAATCGTTAGCAAGAACACTGATAATGTTGTTGCTGCTGTCTTCAAGAACAGTAGCCGAATCGTTGACCGCATCAGGAGCCGCGTTTGGCACCGGAGTAGGTGTTGGAGTCGGTGTCGGTTCAGCAACGTCAACAACAGTGACTGTCACCGTTGCAGTGTCGCTTCCACCCTGTCCATCGGAAATTGTATAGGTAAACGAATCGGTTCCAAAGAAATCCGCATTCGGCGTGTAAGCCAAATTGGTTCCATTGATAACGACCGAGCCGTTCGATCCGTTGGTTGCGGCTGTTATCGTCAGAGTTCCGCCGTCCGAATCGGTATCGTTGGCAAGAACGCTGATGACATTGTTAGTGCTGTCTTCCAAAACCGTAGCCGAATCATCCACTGCATCTGGTGCAGCATTCGGAGTCGGTGTCGGGGTTGGAGTAGGTGTCGGGACAACACAGCCTGGAACGACTGCGTTCGGAGCACCAGGTGTCAAAGCCGCACATTCAGGAGCGTTGGGGCTTTTCGGATCGACGTATATCGTCGTCTCTTCAGGTGTCGAAGCCAATTCACCGAAGTAAAATGCTGCGGCCGAAAAAGGCGTCGTGTTATCGATAAAGCGTGTTACAGCATCTGGCTGGTCGAGCGATATCGTGTTGCTGATGTTAACGACGCCGGCTTCGGCACCGAAAACGTATTCTTCTTCCGGATTGACGATAAGTGCAAAACCGTCAATCACCGTTATGCCAAGTTCGGCATCGAACAACCCGTCGTCATTCTGATCGAGGTCCTGGCCCGCGAACAAAGCGGACGTGCTCTGGACGATCAGGTAGGTTTCCGAGCCAGTACCGACGCGAAGCGCCGAGAAGTAGTTAACGACCGTCGTACCACTTGGCAACGTGCGGTTCGGGCAAGGTGCAGTGCCGCCGTTGATCAGCGTGATGGTGCCGTTTGCACCGACTGCCGCGCCGCCGAAATTGGCCGCATTATTGGCAAAACCAAAGTTTCCGCTGTCACTGTTGACTGAGAGAAAGTAGGTATTTACCGGAACGATTCCGCCCGGGTTGAGGCCGCGGACTTCCGTATACTGACATGCGCTGCTGTCGTTCGACGGAGGCGCGATCTCGATCTCGTTGAGCAGAAGCTGTCCGGCTGCCGGAGTTGGCGTCGGTGTCGGAGTTGGCTCCGCGACATCGGTTACGGTTACGGTCACTGTTGCCGTATCGCTTCCGCCCTGTCCGTCGGAGATCGTGTATGTGAACGAATCCGTGCCATTAAAATCGGCATTCGGAGTGTAGGCGAGGTTGGTTCCATTAATGATAACCGTGCCGTTCGCGCCATTGGTGGCCGCTGTAATAATTAAAGTGCCACCATCCGAATCAGAGTCGTTTGCGAGAACTTCGATTACGTTGTTCGTGCTGTCTTCCAAAACCGTTGCCACGTCGTCCACTGCATCCGGAGCGGCATTAGGCGTTGGTGTCGGTGTCGGTGTCGGAGTTGGCGTCGGCGTCGGAGTTGGTGTCGGCGTCGGCGTCGGTGTTGGTGTCGCCGTTGGTGTTGGTGTCGCCGTTGGAGTAGGTGTCGGTGTTGGCGTCGGTGTTGCCGTTGGCGTTGGTGTCGGCGTTACTCCAGGGCATTTCACTTCAAGATTACTGATCTTGAATTCGTCGTTCGAACCGAAAATGCTCGACGCTATTACAAGCACATTGCCGGCAACATTGCCGTTGTTAAAATCTGCGGTGCGGGCCGCGTTGCCGCCGTTATTGTCTTCAAGAACTGCGGGGTTATTGAGAAGAGCGAGTGCTTCTTCAAATGTCATCGGCGGTGATGAAGGCACAGTGCCGACGAAGATCGTCGCATCGCTGTCTTGGCCAATGCTCGCCAGAAAAGCTTTATCGGGAATGACCTGAGTGTTGAATTTGAAAACCACCAGGTTTACGCGGTCCCCGACATTGTCGTTGCGGTGGCGATTGCTGCTGCCGCTGCCTTCGCCTCGGTCGGTCACGCCTAACCCGTCGCCGTATAGGCCGAGATAAGCTGTTTCCAATTGCAAATTGCTTTTGCGAATGCTGAATGCATTTACACTGGCGGTCACGCCGTTTACCGTGAAGTTGCGGACATTTCCGTCCGGGCCGTCTGTTGATGAATCGCCGGCAAAATTAAAGGTGCTGGCAAAACACGGTCCCGGTGTCGGAGATGGTGTCGGCGTCGGCACAGGCGTCGGTGTCGCGGTAGGTGTCGGCGTTGGTGTCGGTGCCGAACAGCGTGTCGATCCAGAGGACGCGGTCGACGTGCGGTTCTGATTGTCCGGGCCTTTAAGGCTCCAAACCAGGTTGCTTCCGTCGAATGGAACCTGAAATGCGTTCTGGACTCTTCCCGGCTGGAAAGTAGTCGTTTGTCCGCGTCCCTGAGGATTAGGGCTGAATTTATTGTTGTTGCCGACCGGGATGGTAACAGCGATGGAGTTGTCGTTTTGGTAGCCGAATCGGGCTATATAGCTCGTATTGCTTATCTTTACGACGCACTCCAAAACCGGCCTGACCGCCCTGTTGGCCGTCGGGGTTGCCGGTGCGTTTGCCATCGCCAGGACCGGCGTGACGGTGTTTGTCAGTACAATCATGTACAAGACGAGTAGTGATAGAATTTTTCTCATTTTTACTCGGACTCCTTTCTCTATATGCCGACAGGCTTTGTCGCCGCCTGTCTTTTTCCGGCATACGCTGGACACACTTCTACGGATCCGGGCCACTTTCTTTTTTGAAAATGGTCCGGCGTGAATTTATTAAATTGTCTTAAAACTACATCTAACGGAGCGCGGCCGGTGGATCGATCGACGCTGGAAATCTGCCTGGCTTGCGGCCGGATCTTGTCTGGTTCAAACCCGGATCAAAAGCATCAGCAAAAAATAAAAATTTTGTTTTCAAGTATATTGACGCTCACCGCATCCCAAATCTGACAAAATGCGCAGAGTGTTCACAGTAATTTAAGGAAACCGTAATGGACCGAATAACCGCCCGTTCGGGCGGGCATAATTCAGCGCTTCGAGCCGGCGGCGGCCGCCATAGGCCGGCTGCAAAGTAAATTTTCCACCGTTGTCTGGGCTCCGATCGTATCCAGCGGATGACGTTCGCTCAACTGCGGCATTCGCAGCAGATCATTGACTCTGTAAAGGCATTTTTTACAGCTCACGAGATGACTCAATTCGCCGCGGATGAGTCCGGTGCTTGATTTTTTATAAATTATGTGAAGATCTTCGGTCGATAGGCAGCGGCCGTCCACAGCCGTAAAGATCCGTTCGCGCAATTCCGCTAAAAGATCGGAATTCGCTATTTTCCGGTTTGACCTGAGCAAACTATATGGATTTTTTGGATGATTTCCATCCGCCGAACCGTAAAGGTTTTCCGCCAATTCGTGCCGGCATTTCAGCAGCCTTGCCTCGACCGCATTTTTCGAACGTCCCGTAATGCGGGCCACTTCAGCGGAATAATAACCGTGAAAGAATCGCAGGATTAGAATGCTTGCCGAGATCGAAGCCGGCTTTCTACGACACGCGAAATCACAGATCGCCCGCAGTTCGTCATGGACCTTGATCATCGATCGCGGGTCGATCGTGAGCTTCATATTTTCGGCGAGATCTTCATCAAACAGCGACAAATGGTGCGAACCCGTCCTGGTCCTGGATCGAAGATATGAAATATAAGCATTCCTCAACGCGGCATAGAGATAACCGGGAACACTTTCGACCTCGCCCGGAGATTCGTTCCGCAGGGTGAATCGAATGTAGATATCGTGGATGAGATCTTCCGCCAATTCATGGTCACGAGTGGTAATCTGCAACGCCCAGCGCTTTAGCGAATCGTAGTTTTCGTCAAAATAACGCTCGTACGACACAATCCTCTTGAATGAATTTTTAGAAAATTCCATAGAGTCGAACTCCGGAAAAGGAAATTGAATTTCTCCGTGAAGAATGAGCCTAGCCCGCTCGAATTACGGCTCGGTTAACGCAGTGTGAACTTAAAGATAAAGATTTGTTACAAAATGGAAGGCAAGATCCCGGCGTTCGAAAGCAGGAGAATTGCGAAGTAATGACGCGAACAATTTATTTGCGAATCTATTCCCCACCGAATAAACTATCGTTTCGAAGAAAACCGATTTTTTATTTAGTAATAATGCGGATAAAAAGAATCAGAACTCTTGCCGGTCCAAATATTTTCAGTCACCGGACGGCAATCGTGATGCAGCTTGAATTGGACAAAGCAGATGAAAAAGTCTTCCTTAAAGATACAGATTTCATGAGAAGGCTGGAAGGCATTCTGCCGAAAGCGGAAAGCGTTACCCGAGAAATGCGCGAGATTCGAACAGCGGAAAATGACCTGGCTGAAACGGTGAAAGATATCGCCGTCAATTTGATAAATTTGGCCGGACGCGGCGATTGCGGCGGGACGGTTCGTTTTTCCGGTGATGAGGGAATTTACGAGATCGCCGTCGAATATAAAAGTGAGCGAGCGGCGCGATTTTTACTTGAAACATCGGTTGAAATTGTTCAGGCGGCTCTCGAAAACAAATCTTTTGAAATCTCCGGAAAAATTGTGGAAGCTCTTGCTATAAGCACGGCAAGCGAAGTCGAAACGATTCCCGCAAGCAGAAATATTCCGACTGTCGCCATCACGGGCACAAACGGCAAAACGACGGTCACCCGTTTGACGGCTCACGTTCTGCGGGCAACCGGCAAAAATATCGGTACGGCGACCACGGACGGAATTCTTTTTAATGGCGAAATTAAAGCTCTCGGCGATACGACCGGCCCGGCATCGGCGCGAAAGATTTTAGAAGACCCGGAAGTTGGCATCGCGGTTTTGGAAACGGCCCGGGGCGGTATAATGCGGCGCGGTTTGGGCTGGGATTGGGCGGATATAGCCGTCGTTACCAATATTACCGAAGATCACATCGGGCAGGACGGCATCGAATCGGTAGCGGATCTGGTAAATATTAAATCTCTTATAGCCGAGCGGGTACGCGAAAACGGAACGCTCATTCTGAACGCCGACGACCCGGAATCCGCTGCTTTGATCGATCGCCCGGCGGTTTCGCAGATCAAGAAGCGAATCGTTTATTTTGCGATGTCGGAAGAAAATCCGATCTTGAAAGCACGCGCGGCGATTGGTGGAACGATTTATTTTGTCCGCGACAACTGGATTTACGAAGGACGAGGCTCGGACGTTACCCCAATTGCCGAAACCGCCAAAATTCCGATCGCAATGAATAGCACGGCGGATTTTCAAATTCAAAACGCGATGGCCGCCGTTGCTGTCAGCCGAGCTCTGGATTTGCCGCCGGAAAAAATTGCGGAAGGGCTTTACAGCTTTCAGAACCAAATTCACAATCCGGGCAGAAGCAATTTTTATCGTGTCGGCAAGGGTTACGCGCTGATCGACTACGGACATAACCCGAAGGCTGTCGAAGCAATCTGCCGAATGACGGCGCGGTGGAAAGGCAAATTTATCACGGGAATTGTCAGCTTTCCCGGTGACCGCCTCGATAGCGTAATCGAAGCTGCCGGACGAATCGCCGTCGCGGGTTTCGACCGGATCATCGTCAAAGGCGACGTCAACTTGCGCGGGCGGGAAACCGGCGAAGTGGCCGAAATGCTCTGCCGTTTGGTTCTTGAAGCGGGAAATCAGAACGAATGCAAAATTGTTCTTGATGCGGCGCAGGCGTTCGAGGATGCTGTGGCCGAAATTAAAGAGAACGATATCATCGTTTTTTTCTATGAAAAGCTCGCACCGGCTCTGGCAACGCTCGAAAAGTATGGCGCAGTAGCTACGACAACGTTTTAAGCGTCGTATATTTCGACATCGATCGGCTTAAAACTGTAATTGTTTGACATCTCCGCTGAACACGCCGTAACTCCAATTATCAAGTCCATCTCCGCCCGGAAAACAATATAATCTCCGGCCTTTGACTGCGGCGGATCGATTCGCAATTCGCCGGTTTCAAGCACGACCACGTTCATAAATACATTCAATGTCGTCGGGATCATATCGGGCGTGATTCCGAACTGTGCAAGATTCGTATGGAGATTTTCGAAACAGCTCGGATGATATTCCTGATTGCCGTAAATAATCTGAAAAGTTTCGGGGCTGCATGGCGTAAGCAGAAAATCGTGGCGGCCGACGGTATCTTCAATGATCGAAAACATCGGGCGGCTCCGGTTTGAATAAAGAATATTGCCGGCTGTTAAATAAATCCGGTTCGCGTAATCGATCGTCCGGCCGGAGGACATCCACTCGGCAATGTCCGCAAGAGCGAACGCCGTCAGATCCGAAACCTGTTCGCCTTGTGGATCGATAATCTTTAAGAACTGACCTTTTTTTATCGTTAGGCCGATCCCGGTTTGCGGTTCCAAATGATATTTCTGCGTCATCAAATATTTTTGCCCAATTTAACAGTCTGAATCAACTTTTCGCCGTTTCTGCGTGCCCGCTAAAAGGGCATTTCCAATTTTCTTCGACGGCGCGTCCCGAATACTGCCGGGCTTCGCTCTGGGTGCCGAAATCACTCAAATTCGGATTGAGCGATCCCTGCAGTTTCATTTCACGGGTCCGAATTGTCTGCTGCATACGTGCATACTGATTAAGCTCACGAAGCCGGTCAAACTGCGCATGCGGATTAAAAACCATCGTTGCCCGTGAAAACCGCCGGGCCAGGCGCGAGCTTTGCGGGTGAAGCCCCACAATAAAGAAACCCGTGCCGGCAAGACTGAATGAAAAACCCGGATCTTTCGGGTCATTGCTTACCGAAGGATCCCACTCGAACCTCTGGCGGTCAAGCTCATGCAAACTTTGTAATTGTCCCCAAAGCGACTTCTCCCAGACATCTTCATTTTCAATCATCGGAGCAGTAAAAATTGCGGCAAAACTCGCGTAATTGGTGACCGCTTCTTTTTGTTCGGCGGCAAATGCGTTCAGATCGTGTGCAAGAAGACGGTTCGTTTCCAAAGTGTTTATCTCATCATAACAACCGACGCGGAACAAATTCCCGTTGAGTGCAGCCTTCGCTCCGATACACGAAAAATTATCGTTGATGATATAAGCACGAAAATCCTCGTAAGCATTTACCGCTGAAAGTGGAAGCCCCTTTTCCGGCTCAACCACCCGGCTAAATTTTCGGCCGTCCCATTTTGCGTAGAAACTCTCATGCGACTGCATCGCCAAATTATCAGTTATCATATTTCTCCTGGTTCGTTAAAAAGCTTTTGGCCAAATCAAAGATTATTAAAACTAGATTCTCGAATTCTTGCTAAAAAATCCGGTGTATAACTTACATACAAACCGCTAAAATAGTCACGATTCTGCAAAAATAGTGCCACCGTTTGAAAGACTCTCAATGCAAAAGCGCGCCGATACAATGCCGCGGTTTTAGGCGCGGTGCATTTTTAAGGTTGTGGTTGATCCGCAGACAGAAACGGCGCCATCGGCTGCAAAATTTGACCGCAGACACGTAGTAAAAGGTCAGCCCTTATTGTCCTAACTTGACTGCACGCTGGTAGGCGGCATAGACGGCTTTCGAAAGCACGGTGCGTAGCCCGCCTTTTTCCATTTCGTAGATTGCTGCGGCGGAAGTACCTCCGGGCGATGTCACCATATTACGGAGTTCGGCTGGGTGCTTGTTCGAATGGATCGCAAATAGAGTGGAGCCGAGTATCGTTTCCTGTACAAGGTTTTTCGCGACTTCCCTTGAGAATCCCATATGGACTCCGGCGTCGGTAAGCGCCTCCATCACCATATAGATATAGGTCGGGCCAGTAGCGCTTAGCGATGTGGCCATGTCGATCATATTCTCGGTTTCGACATATAACTCTTTACCGAGAGCCGTTAATAGGTCTTTCACCTGAGAGCGCTGAAATGCGGAAACCTCGTCACCACAGGTCCACGCAGTAATTCCATGCCCGATCTGGGCGGGAGTATTCGGCATTGCCCGGACAACGCGGCGGGCCCCGAGATGCTCGACAAGCGTTCCTGTTGTGGCACCGGCAATGATCGAAAGCACAAGAACTTCGGGCAAAACAACGCCCTTCAATTCTTTCATGACGACGGCTAAACGCTGCGGCTTTACGGCCAGGATGATGATTGAATTCTCGCCTTCCTGCGCCTGCATCACCGCGTCGGAATTCTTTTCATACACATTGATCCCGTATTCAGCTTTCAGTTCTTCGCGCCGGTTATGTCGCGGATGCGTAGCGAGAATTTGCGCTGGCTCGACTATCTCGTTTCTGAGAAGTCCGGCAATCATTGCCTCTCCCATCACTCCGCAGCCGACAAACGCTATCTTTGATCCAGAAAGATTATTCGCGTTTTTAACGCCTGTTATTTGTGATTCAATTGTCATAATGAATAAATTTGCTTCGTCAAATAATACATCATTATCGCTGTCGAATTGCTCGAGTTGGTTCACGAAATTTGTTCGGGCGCGATTTCTTAAGGCACTCTGGTAAGCTAGAGTTACGCGAATTTTATTCGATCGGACGAGCTTATGAATAATATTCCCCGTGAGAGCCTGCGGGAAATCGTGGCAAAATACGGAAAAGAGCTTTGTAGCGATGCGCGGCGTTGTGAAAATCTGCTAAGGGATGTTTGCGGACAATTTCGCCGGGAGATAAATGTATTAGTTACGGCAATTGACGAACGCGTGCCGCTTGACCTGCTCGCGGGAAATCGTTCCGCGCCTTTGGAATTGCTTTTGACCAGGTGTGAAAAGCGCCTCGAAGAGCATTCGGCGCTTACGGCAGAAGCGGCCCGTTGGGCTGTTGAGTCGTGGGCACTGGCTTTGGACATTGCGAGCGAAAGCGATATTGAATCAAGACAGAAAGGAGCCGATCCGGTGACTCCGGCGGCGGCGAAGCCGATTTTACCTCAAGCGAACCAAGCAAACACGCCTCAATCTCCTAAGCCGCAATCGCCGCCTTCGCCCCTCAATCGCTATCCGCCTGCAACCAGTCCGCCGATCGTGAATATGCCTGCGCCTTCGCAGCAGTCGGGAATGCCGTCAAGCCGTCCCTCCGCGTCCCCGCCCGTTCGGACACAGCCTGCGAATTCACCGGTTGTGTTGCAAAAGCGATCTTTTGTGTTCCGTGGATGTCTGATTTTGATCTTTCTTATCGTTGTAACTTCCGTGGTGCTTCTCTTTGGCGTGCCTTACGCAATCGACGTAATGCGGGAAACGCAACGCGAACGAAACAACGAACCGCCGCGCTTTCCGGTCCGCTAAAAATTTGAACGATTTTCACATCTCCGCGCGTATCGAATACGTGCGCTAGAATACGTATCTTTCAGTTCGACCGTGCCAAAATAAGGATATTTTTGTGGCAAAGTAATTGCGGTGGGGTTATGCATTCATCGAAATCAACGATTAGGAAGGGGAAATATTACTATGATCAAACGACCAGGCGGCGAACTTGCTTCGCGGCCGCTGCATTTTATCTGGATCGCCGATAGCTCGGGTTCCATGGAACAGGACGGGAAAATTCAATCGCTAAACACGGCGATCCGGGAAGCCGTGCCGCATATGAAAAAGGTGGCGGAAGACAATCCGAATGCTCAGGTTCTGGTTCGGGCCGTCAAATTTTCGAACGGTGCCCAATGGCATATTTCGCAGCCGACGCCGGTTGCTGATTTTGGCTGGACGGATCTTGTGGCCGAGGGCGAAACAGATATGGGCAAAGCTCTAGAACTCGTCGCCGAGCAATTGAAAATGCCGCCGATGAGCGACCGTGCGTTGCCGCCGGTTTTAGTACTCGTCTCAGACGGGCAGCCGACCGATGATTTCGAAGCGGGATTGAAAGCGCTGATGGATCAGCCGTGGGGAAAGAAAGCAGTCCGCATTGCGATATCCATCGGGCGTGACGTGGACGATGATATTTTGCAAAAATTCATCGGGAACTCGGAACTCAAACCGCTGGCCGCAAATAGCCCGGAAGCGCTGGTCAGGCACATAAAATGGGCTTCGACTGCAGTCTTGAAGTCGGCTTCGTCTCCCGCGGCGGGCGCCGAGGTTCCAGCCGGCACCGATACCGCAAACGTGCCGATTCCGACCGCCGCTCCTGCAACCGCAGGGGCTGCAACGGGCGCTCCGACGGGCACACCAGCCGGATCAAACGGGGACCCGAACGACCAGAACACGATTGACGACGTTTGGTAAGGAGTGCGAATGTCAGCCGAAAAAACGCCGATCGAATGGCGCGTCATTAGCGAAACCGTTCCCGGCGCGTCTCATCTTCGCGCCGGGACGCCGAATCAGGACTCCATATTGTATGTCCGCGAATCTAGTCGGGAGCTGCCTATATTGGTTTCAGTCGCCGACGGCCACGGAAGCCCGAAATGTTTTCGCAGCGATCTAGGCTCGCAATTCGCCGTCAAAAAAGCGGCGCAGATCGTCGGCGAATTTCTCGACGAGCGGCGCGGGCGTTTTGATTTGGAGGGGATAGAAAGTGAGGGCACGGATTATTTACCGAAGGAATTTGTAAAAAAATGGAGGAAAACAGTTGAGTATCATCTGAAGAATAATCCGTTTACCGATTACGAAATAAAAAAACTCGAAGAAAAGTCCGGCGAAGGCGCTCGTAAATTGGTCGAAGAAAATCCGCTGCTCGCTTACGGCACGACTTCCCTGACGGTCGCTCTGGAGGAAGATTTTATTTTGTATATGCAGCTCGGCGATGGCGACATATTAAATGTGTCCGGCACGGGCGATGTAATCAAGCCATTACCGGAGGACGCTCGTCTACTCGCCAACGAAACAACTTCGATGTGTCTGAAGGACGCGGAAAAGGATTTTCGCTTTTTCATCCAAAAGGCGGACGCCGAAACGAGCCCGCAAATGATTTTGCTCTCGACCGACGGTTATTTGAATTCATTCGCCGACGAAGCTGGATTTTTTCAGGCCGGAACAGATATTTTCCAAATGCTTGCGTCAGAAAATGGATTTAACGATGTTAACGAGAACTTAAAGGCCTGGCTCGAAGAAGCAACGCAGATGGGCAGCGGAGACGATTGTGCCGTCGCAATTATTTACCGTCCTAACACGGTAGAACAATCGGAAAAACTTGAGGAAATAGAGGCGGAAACTACGACAATCGAAACGCCGCCTTCAAAGGAAACTTCGCAGGCGATTGCCGCGCTAACGAATTCGGAAAATGTTACGCCTGAGGATTTAGAGGACGTAACGGTGACGATAACGATTAAAAAAGATAAGAATAGGTCGTCTTCCGTCGCCTCAGCCGAAGCTGATTCTGTATCATCAGAGTTAAAACATTCTTCCGAAAACGAAGCTTAAGAAAATCGAAAAACGCCGGCAAGATGCCGGCGTTCCACTTAATTTATGAACGACGCTCCGCGTCAAAAACTCCGCGAGATTGTTCAGCAGCACGGACGCTTGATTATAGAGAATCCGCGTCGCTGCGAAAATTTGCTGCGCGATCACTGCGGCGAATTTCGGCGAGAGATTTCCGTTTTGACGATGGCACTCGAAGAACATGCTGTTGCCGATATGCTCGCAGCCCCTTCGAATGGCCAGCCGAGCAAAGTGATGTTCGCGCGGCTCGAGCAGCGATTATGCGACAATCTCGCGCTCTCAGAAGCTGCGGCTCGTTGGTCAATCGAATCTTGGGCGTGGGTGCTCGACCTGATCACGGATGCGGAGCTTTTAGCGAACAAAAGATCGCCAAAGCAAGGCAAATCTGAGTCTGCGGATATTTCGCTGCATCTCACCGCTCAACCGGCACACGCAACAGGAAGTTCGCCATTGAATCAAATGCCACTTTTAAGGCAGGATGCAGGTCCTACGGCTTTGAATTCGGTTATTGTAGTCTCGGCAAGCGGCGGGGGAAATTTTAAAAGCATAAGTGAAGCATTGCGAAACGCTGCGGAAGGTGCCCGGCTAATCGTTCGGGAAGGCGTCTATAACGAATCCGTTTTGATCGACAGACACGTCCAAATCATTGGCGAGGGAGAAATCGAAAAGATCATCGTAAGAAGCGTAAACCGGAGCTGTCTATCGATGCAGGCGGAAAAAGCGACGGTGGCCGGCCTGACTTTACAGGGTATGGGAAAGGCCAACGGCCGGTCATTTTTTGGCGTTGATATTCCGTACGGGCGTCTGACATTGGATAATTGCGATATCAGCTCCGATTCGCTTTCGTGCATTACGATTCACAGTGCGAATGCCAATCCGTTGATTAGGAACTGCCGGATTCATGACGGTGCCGATTCGGGTATTTACATATTCGATAACGCACGCGCCACGATCGAAAATTGCGACGTTTATAATAACGCGAATGCCAATATCGCCGTCACCCAGGGTGCAAACCCAACGATCACAAACTGCCGTATTTTCGACGGCAAAAACGGCGGAATTGTTGTGTGGGGAAACGGCGCGACCGGCTTGATCGAAGATTGTGAGATTCTAAATCACCGGCTGGCAAACGTTGGGATCAGACAATCCGCCAACCCGCTTTTTCGTCGCTGCAAGATTTCCGGCAGCCGCGATTCGGGTGTATTTGTCGGAGAAAAAGGCTACGGCGTCTTTGAAGAGTGCGAAATTTACGGAAACCTCAAAGCCGAAGTCGCGGTGACGGACGGAAGCAATACTGTTTTTCGCCATTGCAACATCCACAACGGACGTGAATCAGGTGTTTACATTGGAAATCAGGCGAAAACACTTCTGGAACGCTGCAATATTTACGACAATAAAGATGCTGGCGTTGCAGTTCACACCGAGAGCGTAGCTGAAATTCGGGCCAGCAAGATAAACCGAAACGGCACGGTAGCGGTGCGCGTTAAGGAAAGAAGCGCGGCAAGCGTCGAAGATTCCGATCTGCGCGCGAATCGAATCGCGGCGTGGGAAACCGAACACAGCACGGTCGTGGAAAGAAAAAATAATTGGGAACGATAAAATCATTGCGGGCGAATAAAAATGAGTGAAATTCTGAAACTGGGACAAGTTATTCAGTGTGAGCCATCGGGAATGCCATGTACGGTCGAGGTTTTTCTCGGAGCGGGCGGGCAAGGCGAAGTTTACAAGGCGGAGCTCGCGGGCGGGCCGGTTGCCGTCAAATGGTTTTTTTCGCATATGGCAACGCCTGAACAGCGAGCTTCGATGGAACTACTGATTAGAAAAGGCGCACCGAGCGAACATTTTCTTTATCCGATGGAGATCACGACGGCGGCGGGCGTCCCAGGTTTTGGATACATAATGCCGCTGCGGCCAAAGCGTTTCAAGAATATAGTCGATCTGATGACGCGGCGCATCGAGCCTAGTTTTCGTGCTCTCGCCACCGCCGGACTGAACCTGTCGCATAACTATCTATTGCTGCATTCGCAAGGCTTATGCTACCGCGATATTTCGTTCGGCAATGCCTTCTTTGACCCGGACAACGGCGACATTTTGATCGCGGACAATGACAATGTTTCTGTCGATGGAGCAGGTGTTCTCGGCGTTTTGGGGACACCACGGTTTATGGCTCCGGAAGTAGTTCGCGGCGATGCGTTCCCCAGTACGCAGACTGATCTCTTCTCATTGTCGGTCCTGATCTTTTACATGCTTATGGTTGCCCATCCGCTTGAGGGCGAAAAAGAGGCGGCTATAAAAGCTCTCGATCTTCCGGCGATGACGAAAATATACGGAAATGAGCCGATTTTCATATTCGACCCGGTAAACGATACGAACCGCCCGGTTCCCGGCATCCACGACAACGCCCTGGCATTCTGGCGAATATATCCGCAGTTCTTGCGTGAAATTTTCATTCGTGCTTTCACGACCGGAATCAGCGATCCCAAGAACGGCCGTGTCCGTGAGAGCGAATGGCGCGGCGAAATGGTCAAACTGCGCGACGCGATTTATTATTGCCCGCACTGTTCGCTCGAAAATTTCTATGACTCGCAGGCGGTCAAGGAAAGCGGCGGCAATCCCGGCCTTTGCTGGGCCTGCGCCGCACAACTCCGGCTGCCGCCCCGTATTCGCATCGGCAAATCGGTCGTTATGCTGAACTATGACACGAAACTTTTTGCCCATCATATCGATGAAGCTCGCCTATACGACTTTTCAACGCCGGTCGCCGAAGTCGCTGCCCATCCGTCGAACCCTAATATTTGGGGATTAAAGAATATCTCCGGTCAAAAGTGGTTTATTACGGCGTCCGACGGCGGCGTGAAGGATGTAGAACCAGGCCGCAGCGTCACACTTGCCGCCGGAACAAAAATT